>JAFQZS010000042.1 GCA_017405765.1 Clostridia bacterium | reverse complement strand
GCGGCTTTTGTTACTCCGTTCTTCTCTGAATACTTGATTACCTGTTGACGGAAATGCGCGCCAGATGCTAAACTGGTCATGGAAATTCATCTCTTTCATGGCTGATTTGTGTGGTAACTTCATCATACCATGTTCGAGTTGAATTTCCATTCTCTTTTGTCACATATCATTTGTACCATAACAAATCATGCGCGTGCTTTTTTAGAAAATCTGCGCGGCGGGCGGTTCTTTTTACAACAATCCACCTCAAAAAATCCGCTTCACGTATTTTTTAGGTACTTCGGCGCATAGAAATTTCCGAGGGGCTTTGCTCCTTCGTCCACACGCTCCCCGCTTCGGCGCCGCCTTCCGGCGCGCGGCTGCGGCTTCGCCTTTCACACGTTGACATTTATTTAACTATGGTGTATTATGATATATAGACAGGTGACCGTTTTGTTCCGCCGAAAGGGGGGCTTTAAATGTCGATGATTATCTATACGATGATGGAAAAGTACTTAATGACGATGCAAAAGTACTCAGAACGACTCGTCGATAATTATGAAAAGGGGATGGCTCGCCTCGAAGCAAAAGATCGGGCGCGTGCCCCTTGGCTGTATTGCGACATGATCTGTTACGAATGCAAAAAAGAGACATTCGATTCCTGTAGATCTACTCTTAAAATGACGTACAACCGTTATTCAAATCCGTTCTGAAGCTTAAAATTTTGCATTTTCACACGGCCGGAATTTCCGGCCGCTACTGACAAAACAAAAATTTTAAAGGCTTTTTGTATGCCCGAAGACATATAAAAAGCCTTTTTTCATTACCAGTCCGAATCCCAGTCCGTGTCGCCGCTGTCCCATGAATCCCAGCCGCTGTCGTCGCTGCCCCAGTCGTCCCAGTCGTAATCGTCGTCGTCATCGTAATACGAAGACGAATACGAGTCGTCCGAGGTCTCGTCGTAATATTCCGACTCCGTAAAATCGCTCGCGCCGCCCGTCTCGTCGTAATACTCCGACGTATAATAATCGTCGTAATACCGCGACACGTAATAATCGTCGTAGTTGTCAGAAAGCGCCGCGTCAACGGTGTCCAAAATCATCCACGCGCCCAGCCCGCTGTCGTAGCCGTACCAGTCGTCATCGTAGTAATAATAATCGTTGTTATTGTAGTGATAATATCCTCTTGAGGGCGACTTGTCCAGATGTGCGAAGGCGATTATCAGAACGGCTATGACGGCGAATATTATAAGTCCCCTAAATTTCCTAAGCTTCGGCGTCTTAGGCATACTGCTTGACGCGCGCGCGGTGTACGACGGCTCGGCGCGGGAGACGTCTGCGCGGTACATATGCGTTTTTCTTTTGCGAAGCTCCGCTTCCGCCTTTATTTTTTCGTATATTTCGTTCACTGCGTAAGCCTCGTCGGGCCCCTTGTAGCGCACGGCGCGGCTTGCGTCGGATTTGTTTTTATATACTACAAAATCGCCGTCGTCGTCCCTGTATATGCCGAATGCTTCAGCCCCGCGATAGTCCTCTCCTATGAAAAAACGCATTTTTTCAAGGGGCATTCCCTTGTCGCGGCAGAAGGCGAGAAGCTCTTCTATAGTGCGCGGCTTTGCGTATTTTTTGTTGTTTTCCATATCGTCCTCCGTTTTTAGACGTTTATTATAATATATCATGTTTTTGTGCGCGCTTCAAGGCGTTATATTTAAGGCTTGCTTGACATTTAATTACTGTTTTATTATATTAAATAGGAATGTGTTTTTAATTATGAAAGGATTTTGCGTTATGGCAATTAAAATGCTTACGCCCCGCGTAGGGCTTACGGGTGAACTTACGGTTGACGGCGTTGTCTTCTCAGACAACGGCGTTATAATGATAGATAACGGCTGGGGGCGAAAGCAGGGACGCGAGATACTTGCGGAGCTTGAGGCAATAGACAAAAAGCTTATTGCTATAATCAACACGCATACGCATCTTGACCATGCGGGAGCCAATTATTTTCTTTATAAGGAGACGGACTGCACCGTATACTGCACGCTTTACGAATCTCTTATGGTGAGAGGCGCAAAGCAGCTTTTTCCGGCGCTTTTTACGGGATGCCCAAACCCGATCATGGACGGACTGGGGATATCGGAGGCCTTAAATCCCACCAAGCTGAGCGTGATACCCGATAACGGACAAGTGACGATAGACGGCGTGACGTTTGATATAATATCGACGCCCGGTCATTCCGACGGTCATGTGGCCATAGCCGTGGACAATATCCTTTTCTGCGGCGACGCGATAGTAGGCCCCGACTGGATGCGCCCCAGAAAGCTTATATACATGACAAATCCGACGCTTGAGCTTGAAACTCTTGCCCGCATACGCGAATCGTCCTACGATCTGTATGTGCCCTCGCACGGCTCGCCCGTAAAAGACCCGAACGAGGCCTGCGACATGATGGTGGAGATGCTGTCGCGCATCGAAACATTTACGCGCGAGGCGCTTGAGAACGGCCCCGTAACGCTTGATACGGCGGTACAGCATGTTTCGACAAAGCTTGCGCTCAGGCTTCGCGACCTTCGCACCTACAACACGGCGCGCGTGACCATACAATGCGTTTTGAACGACTGCGTAATGCATGATACCATGGATTATATCGTAAAAGACAATATGTTTTATTATAAAAAGCTTATGCCCGGCGAGATCAGGGAAGCAAAACTCAAAACGAGAGCGTGACGGGAGATTTGTTATGGCTATTGAAATGATAACCGACAGAGTCGGATATATAAAAAGCTTCGAGGGCGTCGAGCTCGGATATTTGGAGCTGTTCACTAACGTGGGACTTATAATGAGCGATCACGGCGTCATACTTATAGATACAGGATGGGGAGAAAAGCAGGGCAGAGCCATACTTTCGGAGCTTGAGCGCATCGGAAAGAAGCCCGCCGCCATAATAAACACGCACGCGCACCTCGACCACGCCGGAGCGAATAAATACATCGCCGACCGCACGGGCTGTCCCATATACTGTACGCTCTTCGAGTCGCTTTTTATGCGCGGCACGGAGAATATGTTCCACGTGTTGTTCTCGGAGATGGTGCTGCCGTTAAAGAACGGCCTCGAGGACTTCGGAAGCCTTCAAAAGACGGAGCCTGTCGTAATAGAGGCCGACAGCACGATAAATATTGACGGCAGAGAGCTTCGCACGGTGTCGCTTCCGGGCCACTCCGACGGCCACATAGGCGTTATATGCGACGGCGTGTTCTTCACGGGCGACGCGCTTTTGGACCCCGAATCAATGAGGAGAAACAAGGTCATGTACGTTACTTCGCCCGAGGCGATGAGCCGCTCGATCGAGCGCATAATGGAGACCGAATGTATAAAATACATACCCGCCCACGGGACCGCTTTCGACGATGCGCGCCTTGCGGGGGAGTATTACTTTAAAATGACGAAAAGACTTGAGACAAGCATGAAAAAAGCGGCGCGTATGCCGGTGCATCTTGACGACCTTCTTACGAAAGTGGCGGGCGACGTGCGTCTGCATCTTGAAAATCTGGCGTATTACAGCACGGCGAGAATAATGATACATTCCATGGCGAATAATTTCGTTCTGAGCGGCGTGTTTGAATACTTTTTCAAAGACAACACGCTCTATTACAGATTGAAGGAGAGTGACGCTCTTGAAGCAGTCTAAACCGAAATACTGCGTAAAATGCGGCCGCGAATTCGAGCCCGATATGACCGAATGTCCCGCCTGCCATGAAAAACTGTCCCCGAAAAAGCCGTGGATAGCCCGCGACGACGTTTCCACATGGGCAGTGCTTGAAAAGAACACGGGCGATATGCAAGCGGACCAGATGATATCCGTACTCGGATTTTACGGCATACCGGCGAGAAAATATTACAAGGGCTCGAGCCAGTACGTAAGCATTTTTACCGGCATGACGAGCATAGGCGTGTACGTCATAGTGCCCGAAAACGAGCTTGAGCGCGCAAAAAAGATACTTGCCGACGCGCCCGCATTCGACGAGGACGCCGAATTTGATTGGGATAGCGCGCCCGACGTGTGGAAGAACGAAAATGAACAAGAAAACGGTTGAATTAGACTATATGAACGCCATAGCCTGCCTTCTCGTGATACTCATTCACGTGCTGTCGGTGGGCATTGAGCGGATAGACACGATGTCGTGGCAGTCGGCGCTTATATATTTCCCGTGGAGGATCGCGGCCTTTGTAGTGCCGCTTTTCTTATATACGGGAGCCGTGAAAATGGCCATGCAGTTTGAGAATAAGCGCGTTACGGGAGCCGTATATCTAAGATACGCTTTAAGGCGCATAAAGAAGATATTTCTTCCTTACGCCGTATGGGTGTGCATATATTACTTTTGCTTCCTCGCAATAGGGTATGTTGAAGGCGGCGTGGGGGAATTCTTTTCCTACCTGTTCTCGGGCTCTCTGGCCGCTCCTTTTTATTATGTCATCATTATAATGCAGTTTTATCTTTTGATGCCGCTATGGGTATGGGTAATGCGCCGCGTGCCCTTTTATCTTTCGCTGGCAGTCTCGCTTCTTATATGGTTCTTTTTAGAATATTATCCTGATATAACCTGGGCGCTCGGCATATCGTTCCCCTACGGCGACAGGATCTTTCTTACTTATATCGTGTTCTGGGTACTGGGGCTTTACGCCGGAAAGAATTACGACAGGACGCTTGAAATGCTCACAACGAAAAAATGGGACAAGGTAGTATGCATCGCGCTTATACTTATATATGCATGGATATATTACATAAGGCTTCTCGGATACGCGACTCCCTTTGATATACTGAACGTAAAGCTCATAGCAGACGTGCTGTCGATATTAGTTCTCCACTTTATAGCAGTCTCGCTTTTGTCGGCGCACGAACTTATAAAGAAAACGCTTTCTGCGATCTACCGAAGTTCGTTTTTCGTGTTTTTGGCGCACAGCCTTTTTTTGACAGCTGCGCAGAGATTCTTGGACGGACAGGGGATCGTGCGGCTTTCTGCCGTTATAGGCGTGCGCGCTCTCGTTTGCTACAGCGTGCCTTTTATTCTCTATTTCATATGGAGCCGCATAAAGGCGGCGGCGGGAAAAGATAGATTCTCTTAATATTATTTTCACAATTTGTATTTACAAGAATTTATATTTATAGTATAATGATTATGTATTTACGTCATTAAAAAAGCAACAAATTGTATAAAAATATAAATACGGAGGAAGAAATGATAACACTCGGCATTGACATAGGTTCGACCACTTCTAAGGCCGTTCTTTTGGAGGACGGGGAAAAGATCCTCGCAAAAAAGATAATCCCGCTCGGCACCGGTACAAGCGGCGCTCAGACGGTATTCGATACGGTGCTTGAAATGGCAGGCATCACGACCGACGAGATAGATTATGCGCTTTCCACAGGCTACGGGCGCTACAGCTTTGAGTTTGCAAAGCGTCAGATAAGCGAAGTATCGTGCCATGCGAAGGGCATACGCTTTCTCGTGCCCACGGCGCGCACTATAATAGATATAGGCGGACAGGACGCGAAGGCGCTGTCGCTTGCGCCGAACGGCGCGCTTATGAACTTCGTTATGAACGACAAATGCGCGGCGGGCACGGGCAGATTCTTGGACGTTATGGCGCGCGTGCTCGACGTAAAGGTCGAGGATATGGGCGACATATCCGAGCTTTCTACGAAGGAGATAACGATAAACAATACATGCACCGTATTTGCGGAATCCGAAGTAATATCCAGGCTTTCTTCAAAAGAAAAGATCGAGGATATAATAGCGGGCATACATGCTTCGGTAGCAAAGAGAGTAAGCGGTCAGGCTTTACGCGTAGGCGTTATAGACGACGTTGTTATGAGCGGCGGCGTTGCAAGAAATAAGGGCATTGTACGCGCAATGGAAAAAGAGATCGGCCATAAGATCACCGTTCCCGAGGATTGTCAGCTTGCGGGAGCGCTGGGAGCGGCGCTTTTTGCATGGGATGAGCTTTTAAAGGAGAAAAAAGCAAAAGAGAGCAAATAAATCGGCCGCCTTTTCAAAAGATGCGTACGTCATCGCGTTTTAAAACGGCAGGTGTTAAAAAATGATATTCTTCCTTGAGATCATCGGCACCATAGCCTTCGCCATATCGGGCGCCTTGGTGGGCATACAGAAGAAAATGGACGTCTTCGGCGTAACTATCCTCGCAATGGCTACGGCCGTAGGCGGCGGGATAATACGCGACGTTATATTGGGCGTCACGCCGCCGACGGCGTTTCGGGCTCCCGTCTACGCGCTTACGGCGTTCGGCGTGGGCGTCGCCGTCTTCACGCTTGAGGCGCTGCGCCTGTTTAGGCGTATGCCGAAAAGCTATGAGACGGTGCTCTTGTGGATGGATTCGATAGGACTGGGAATATTTACTGTCAGCGGTATGCAGGTCGCGTATTCGGCAGATCTTAAAGCGAATGCGTTTCTTATCGTATCGGTAGGAGTCATAACGGGAGTGGGCGGCGGCATTTTAAGAGACGTGCTGGCAAAGGATATACCGTTCATCTTCGTAAAGCACTTCTACGCGACTGCGTCTTTGATAGGCGCCGTCGTATGCGTGGTGTTGTGGCGCTTTTTAGGCGAGGTGCCGGCCATGTTCATCGGAGCGGTGGTCATCGTGATCCTTCGCATCATAGCCGCGCATTATCGCTGGAAGCTTCCGAGGATAAGATAGTGCGCACATCAGTATAAAGGCAGCAGAAGCAATATTAAAAATATTATTTATAAAATAAATATCAGGGAGGTTTTGTAATGAGTGAACAGCAGGTAAAAAAGCCGAAGAGGCCCATGTCAAAATCGCTTATCATGGTGCGCCAGCAGCTGGCCGACCTTTATACGGAAGCGGGAGAGGCAAAAGCACGCGGTGAAAAGATCGGTTGGGCCGCATCTATATTCCCGCAGGAGATCTGCGAGACGCTTGGTCTCGTGGTGCTCTATCCCGAGAACCATTCGGCAGGCATTGCGGCGCGTCATCAGGCGGACCCGTTCCTTCAGCGCGCCGAGGGCGAGCTTGAGTACAACAACGACATATGCTCTTACGCAAAGATAAACCTGTCGTATATCGACACGAGAAATCTTGAAGCGAACAATATGCCGCTGCCGGACTTCATGCTTATTGCGAACAACATTTGCAACCAGGTAACAAAGTGGTACGAAAATATCGGCAAGAGATACAACGTTCCCGTATATATGCTCGATATGTCGTTCAATCATCAGAACTTCGTTACTGATTCGCGCCTTAAATATATTCGCGCTCAGATGGACGATATAATCGCGTCGCTCGAGAAGCTTACGGGCAAAAAGTTCGACCAGGACCGCTTCCGCGAGGTAATGGAGATATCGGCGGAGAACAAGGACCTTTGGATAAAGGCGAACGAGCTTATGGCAAACAGCCCCGCTCCGCTTAACGGCTTTGAGCTTTTCAATTATATGTCGGCAATGGTATGCTGCCGAGGCAAGCGCTCCACTACCGAGATAATGAAGCAGCTCATCTCCGAAATAGAGGAGCATATAGCGAAGGGCGATTCCACGTATCCCGGAGAGCAGAAGTACCGCATCTTCTGGGAGGGCATCGCGTGCTGGCCGCATTTCTCGCATAACTTCAAGACGATGAAGCGGCTCGGCATGAACATCGTAGCGACGGCTTATGTGCGCGCGTGGGCGCTCGACTACGTTCCCGGCGACCTTGACAGCCTTATAAAGGCGTACACCTTCACGCCGTCGAACAACACGCCGGTAGAAACGCTCGTTGAACGGCGCAGCCGCGACCTTATCAAGTTCAACTGCGACGGCATGATCTATCATTTGAACAGAAGCTGCAAGGTAATGGCTATGCAGCAGTCCGAGATACAGCGCAGACTTACAGAGAAGACGGGCGTACCCTACGTTTCGTTCGACGGCGACCAGTCCGACTTCAGAAATTACTCCGAGGCGCAGTTCGAGACGCGTATGGAGGCGTTTACCGAGATAATGGATCAGCATAAGGCAATAAGAGAAGCAAAGAAAGGCTGATATCGTAAAATCCGAAGTATAAGGAGAATCCGCAATGAGTGAACAGCAGGTAAAAAAGCCGAAGCGCCCCATGTCAAAGTCGCTCATAATGGTGCGTCAGCAGCTTGCCGACCTTTATAAAGAGGCCGAAGCCGCAAAAGCGCGCGGCGAAAAGATAGGCTGGTCGGCTTCGATATTCCCGCAGGAGATCTGCGAAACGCTCGGCATAACAGTCGTGTTCCCGGAGAACCATTCGGCGGGTGTTGCGGCGCGTCATCAGGCGGAGCCGTATCTTAACCGCGCTGAGGGAGAGCAGGAGTACAACAACGACTTATGCTCCTATGCGAAGATAAATCTTGCGTATATCGAGACGAGAGACCTGCCCGAGCATAATATGCCGATGCCCGATTTTCTGTTGTGTGCGAACAACATCTGCAATCAGGTAACGAAGTGGTACGAAAACATAGGAGATAAGTACGGCGTGCCGGTGTATATGCTCGATATGGTATATAACCATCAGCCATTCGTGACGCCCACGCGCATGAAATATATACGCGCTCAGATGGACGATATAATAGCCTCGCTCGAGGAGCTTACCGGCAAAAAGTTCGACCAGGATCGCTTCCGCGAGGTAATGGAAATATCGAGCGAGAACAAGGACTTATGGATGAAGGCCAACGAGCTTCTTTCAAACACCCCTGCTCCGCTTAACGGTTTTGAGCTTTTCAACTATATGTCCGCCATGGTATGCTGCCGCGGCAAGCGCTCTACTACCGAGATAATGAAGCAGCTCATCTCGGAGATCGAGGAGCATATAAAAAACGGCACCTCAACGTATCCGGTGGAAGAGAAGTACCGCATATTCTGGGAGGGCATCGCGTGCTGGCCGCACGTTTCGCATAATCTTAAAGTGATGAAGCGGCTCGGCATGAACATCGTCGCAACGGCTTACGTGCGCTCGTGGGCGCTCGACTATATCCCCGGCGACCTTGACAGCCTTGCGCGTGCGTATTCGTTTACGTCGAGCAATAACGTTCCGATAGAGACGCTCGTCGAACGGCGCAGCCGCGATCTTATTAAGTTCAAGTGCGACGGAATGGTCTATCATTTGAACAGAAGCTGCAAGGTAATGGATATGCAGCAGGCCGAGCTCCAGCGCAGAGTAACTGAGAAGACCGGCGTGCCCTACGTTTCGTTCGACGGCGATCAGTCCGACTTCAGAAATTACTCTGAGGCGCAGTTTGAAACGCGCATGGAAGCGTTCACGGAAGTAATGGACCAATTTAAGGCCATGAAGAACGAAAAATAAAGAAATTATCCGCCGCCCAAAGGTACTGCCTTGGACGGCGGCGCGGGACGCGTAAAACGCAGCCCGAAAACTATAAAAGTTAGGAGAAATTTTAATGAGTGAGCAGCAAGCAAAAAAGCCCAAGCGCCCTATGTCAAAGTCGCTTATAATGGTCCGCCAGCAGCTTGCAGACCTTTATAAGGAGGCGCAGGAGGCAAAGGCCCGCGGAGAAAAGATAGGCTGGTCGGCCTCCATATTCCCGCAGGAATTATGCGAGACCTTGGGCATCGTGGTAGTTTATCCCGAGAACCATTCCGCAGGCATCGCGGCGCGCCATCAGGCGGAGCCGTATCTGCAGCGCGCCGAGGGCGAGCAGGAGTACAACAACGACTTATGCTCATACGCGAAGATAAACCTTGCGTATATCGAGTCGCGAGACCTGCCCGAGCATAATATGCCCATGCCCGACTTCCTTCTGTGCGCGAACAACATCTGCAATCAGGTAACGAAATGGTACGAGAATTTAAGCCGGAAGTACGATATCCCGCTTTTTATGCTCGACATGTCGTTCAATCATCAGAACTTCGTAACGCCATCGCGTGAGAAGTACATACGCGCCCAGATGGACGATATTATAGAGCAGCTTGAAAAGCTTACGGGCAAGAAGTTCGACCAGGACCGCTTCCGCGAGATCATGGAGATATCGACCGAGAACAAGGACCTCTGGATAAAGGCAAACGAGCTTCTTACTAATATCCCCGCGCCCTTAAACGGCTTCGAGCTTTTCAACTATATGTCGGCAATGGTATGCTGCCGCGGCAGACGTTCCACTACCGAGATAATGAAGCAGCTCATCGCCGAAATAGAGGAGCACATAAAGAACGGCACCTCGACGTATCAGGGCGAGCAGAAATACCGCGTTTACTGGGAGGGCATCGCATGCTGGCCGCACGTTGCTCACAACCTTAAAATAATGAGAAAGCTCGGTATGAACATGGTCGTAACGGCTTACGTGCGCGCATGGGCGCTCGACTACATCCCCGGCGACCTCGACAGCCTCGCGCGGGCGTACACCTTCAACGCAAGCAACAATACGCCGATAGAAACGTTCGTCGAACGCCGCAGCCGCGACCTTATAAAGTTCAACTGCGACGGCATGATATACCACTTAAACAGAAGCTGCAAGGTCATGGATATGCAGCAGGCCGAGGTACAGCGCCAGATACAGGCGAAAACGGGCGTTCCGTTCGTATCGTTCGACGGCGACCAGTCCGACTTCAGAAATTATTCCGAGGCGCAGTTCGAGACCCGCATGGAGGCTTTTGCGGAACTGATGGATGAATTTAAAGCAACCAAGAAAAATAAGGAGGCGTAAGAACAATGGCTAATCTTGAAGAAAGACTCAATGAAGTAAAGATAATCGCAAGAAGCCCCAAGGCGCAGTTCAAAAAATATTTGGCGGCAGGCAAAAAGGTAATGGGCTGCTTCCCCATGTACGTTCCCGAGGTAATAGCTCACGCGGCAGGCATGGTGCCGATGGGCATGTGGGGCGCTCAGACGGAGCAGAAGCTCTCAAAGCTCTATCTTCCGGCGTTCGCGTGTCCGCTCATGCAGTCGAATATGGAGCTCGGTCTTCGCGGCACTTACGAGGGCATGACGGCGGCAATGATCCCCACGATGTGCGACACCTTCCGCTGCGTATCGCAGAACTGGAAGTCCGGCGTCAAGGTTCCCATGATATCGTTCAGCTTCCCGCAGAACAGAAAGCTCGCGGCTTCGGTGGAATTCCTTGAGACCGAATACAATCACGTAAAGAACTGCATCGAGGAAATTCTCGGCACGAAGATAACCGACGAGGCTCTTGAAAACAGCGTTAGTATTTACAACGAGCACGCAAAGCTTATGATGAAGTTCGCCGACCTCGTACCCGATCACCTCGACGTTATTACGCCAACCGTTCGCCATAACGTAATGAAGAGCGCCATGTTCGTTGAGAAGAGCGAGCATATCGAGATAATGAAGGATATCATAGCAGGCCTTGAGGCAAGCCCCGTATACAACTGGACCGGCAAGCGCGTAGTGCTCACCGGTATAACTGCGGAGCCAGAAAGCTTCCTTAAGATATTTGAGGACAACGGCCTTGCAGTAGTTGCAGACGACCTCGGCCAGGAAATGCGCCAGTACCGCACGCTTATCCCCGACGAGGGCAAGACTGTTATGGAGCGCATCGCGCGTCAGTGGAACAACAGATTCGCATGCCCCCTCGCTCACGACGAAGAATTCTCGCGCGGCGACCATCTTTTAGACCTCTGCAATAAGACGAAGGCTACGGGCGTTGTCGTTTGCCTTATGAAGTTCTGCGACCCCGAGGAGTACGACTTCCCGCTTTACAACAAGCAGCTTCGCGAAGCCGGCATTCCGTCGCTCTCGCTCGATATCGACCAGCAGCCGACGAATTACGACCAGGCGCGCACCAGACTTCAGGCTTTCGCCGAGATACTGTAAGGATAATTCTTATAAAAAAAACGAGCTCGTTTTTGCGAGCTTGTTTTTTTTATTTTTTTAGCCTTTTTTAACAAAAATACGACGTAAAGTGATACTGTTTGTGTTGAAATAGCCGCCTGCGGTTGATATAATAAAAGAAAAAGCCGCATACGCGCGCGTATGATGAAAGGAGATACAATAAATGTCACTGTTTGATGATTTGTTCGGAGGTTCATCGGAAAAAGTCAATAAGAACTTCACGCCGCCCTGTCCCCTCTGTCCCACCGACTGCCCAATGGGTCCCGATGCGTGCAGTGAGTGCAGCCCCTATAAGGAAAAGCTCAACGAAGTGCTTTATAATGTGGATCATATAGATGAATATTACAGCCGCTATGAAGTGACCACAAGCGCGCAGTCTGCGGGACAGACGACGCTTTGCCCGTATTGCGGCGGGGCCAGCGAAAATCCGTTCAAATGCGACTACTGCGGTATGCAGCTAAAGGAAGACGACGGAAAGATACGCGTAGGAAGCGCAAATGAGATACCCGACCCGATAATAGAGGCGCGCGACATAATATACGACCGCCACGCCGACGTTGTGAGCAGATACGGCGGCGAGAGCTCGTCCGATTCGATGCAGACGGGCGGAAGCATTCTCTCCATGCTTATAGGTCTGCTCGGCGATTCGGAGAGCGAGTCGGAGGGCTTAGGCGCTCGCATGAGCAAGGAGGATATAACGGAAGCCGCATCTATATACGGCGTTTCTTTAAGTACATATCTTAACGGCCTTGACAACGGCAAATATCTTACGCTCGAGCGTAAAAAGGCGTATGAACAGGCGAAGCGCGAAGGAAACGTCCAAATGGACGGAGGATTCGGCGGTCAGCTGGGCATGGGCGTCGGAGAACAGCCGGGAATGGGATTTGGCTCGGCTGCCGCCGCAATGATGATGAGCGGACTTATGGGAAATATGATGAATAACGGCGCGCAGGGTCAGCAGATGTTCGGCATGAATTCGATGCGCCCGCAGGGCGACATGTTCGGATATAATCAGAGACCGCAGCAAGGTATGCCGCGCCCCAATCAGGGCATGCCGCGCCCTAATCAGATGGGAGGCATGGGATTGGGTCAGCAGGCGCGTCCCACACAGCAGGCACGTCCAACACAGCCGCCAAGACCTACGCAGCCGCCGAGACCTACGCAAAGCTCAGGCATACCGCGTCCGACGCAGGCAGTGCCGAAGCCGCCGCATCCGCAGGGCTCGGGCATTCCGAAGCCGACTCAGCCGCACACGACGCAGCAGACTCCCCGTCCGACGCAGGCGGGTATGGGCTTAGGTCAGCAGGCGAGACCTGTGCAGACGCCCAGACCTGCGCAAAGCTCAGGAATACCGCGTCCGACGCAGACAGGATCGGGCCAGCAGGCGCGCCCCACACAGCAGCCGCGCCCCGCACAGGCTGGAAGTACGGGCATAGGCCACAAGCCGACTCCCGCACAGCCTCCGAGACCCACGCAAAGCTCAGGCGTACCGCGCCCGACACAGAGCGCTCCGCGCCCGGGGACGTCAAATCCGCCGAAGCCGCCGCGTCCCGGCGCATCAAGCCCGCAGAAGCCGCAGAAACCTACGGGAGGATTGGGCGGACTTTTCGGGAAAGACAAATAAGAACATAGTCTTAAAAGAAAGAGGGAAACTAAGTTCGTTTCCCTCTTTTCAGGCTTTTTTGTTCATATAAAAGAATATTGTGGTAAAATCAGCTTATGATGACAAATAAGAAGGGCGCGAAAGACAGTACGGAGGTGAGACAGGTGAAATACACCCGTCGTCTTTTCGGATATAAAAATATATACGACACGAAGGGAAGCGAGGAGCTTTTCGTTCTCGCAATGCGGGAGAACGCGCGCTTTCAGTACGACAACTGCGCCGATTACAGGAGAATACTCGACGAGTTTTCTTTTTCGCCCGATATGATACGCGGCGCAGACGACCTTGCGCGCCTGCCGTTTCTGCCGACGCTCTATTTTAAGCATCACGACCTTTTCAGCCTGCCCGACAGCCGGATGCTCATAAAAGCAACGTCGTCCGGCACTAGCGGAGTCATGTCGAATATAGGCTTTGATTTAAAGACTCTCGCCATAGGCTCGCGCATGGTCATAAACGTGGGCAGATATCATAAGCTCTGGTCGCCAGTGCCGACTAATTATATAATCTTCGGATATCAGCCCACAAAAACGAATAAGACGGCTGTGAGCAAAACGGCGCTGGGCTTTACCTTCTTCGCTCCGGCACTGAGCCGCACGTTCGCGCTTGAGGTGACGAAGAACGGATACGAGCTTTCGTGGGACAGAGTTTTAAGCGCCTTTGAACGTGCCTCGCGCTCACGCTTTCCCATGCGCACGATAGGCTTCCCCGCCTATACGTATTTTCTGTTAAGAAGCTTAAAAGAGCGCAAAATAAGATATAAGATGCCGCACGGCAGTTTGGTGACCTTGGGAGGCGGCTGGAAGCAGTTTTACGCAGAGCAGCCCGATAAAAAGGCGTTTTACGAGCTCGTTTGGGACGTGCTCGGCATAGATGAGGAGCACGTTATCGAATTTTTCGGCGCGGTCGAGCATCCCATACTTTACACAGACTGCAAATATCATCATTTTCATATACCGGTCTACAGCAGGGTAATAATACGCGATCCGGACACATTTCTGCCTGTTGAAAACGGGCGCGCTGGGCTTATAAATCTACTTACGCCGATGATGCAGAGCGGACCGCTTTTGAGCGTAATGACGGACGACCTGGGCGTACTTCACAACGAGGGGTGCCCCTGCGGCGCGCCCTCGCCGTGGCTTGAGATAATCGGGCGCGTAGGCATAAGCGATGTAATAACATGCGCCGCAGGCGCACAGGAGTATTTAAAGGAGCAGTCATGATCTTATATAAGGGAAAGCTTTATGAAAACAGCCGCCAGGAGGAGCTTATCGCCTCGCTTCGGGCTGACCTTTACGCCCCCTTGAATCGAGGAGAGACGCTTAAAAGCCGAACGGTGATAAACGCCTGCGACTCCCTGGTACGAAGGGTCAAAGAAGGAGAATTTGACAGCGTTGTAAAGCCGTTTTTGGATTTTTTTAATATAAGTGAAGCTCAGTTTGACGCCATGTGCGAGCTGTTTACAAAAGAGGGACTTACCAAAAAATGCGCCGTTGAGCTTTGCGACGACGAAAAGGTGATAGACGGGAAGATAATAAGAAAAAGATACCCTCTGGGCGCGCTTCTTCATATAGCCGCAGGCAATGTTGACGCGCTGCCCGCGTACAGCGTAGTGGAGGGGCTTTTATCGGGCAATATAAATATACTCAAGCTGCCTATGGGCGATTCGGGGCTTTCCGTATTGCTCCTTTACGAGCTTATAAAAACGGAGCCGCTCCTTTCGGAGTATATTTACGTTTTCGATGTACCGTCCACCGATACGGCGTCGCTTAAAGCTTTGGCCGATCTTTGCGACGGCGTGGTAGTGTGGGGAGGCGACGCCGCCGTGAAAGCCGCAAGGAGCCTTGCAGACGTAAATACAAAGATAATCGCGTGGGGCCATAAGCTGTCGTTTGCATACGCCGAGCCGGACGCCTCCGATTCGGAGCTTTATCTGCTGGCAAAGTCGATCTGCGATACAAATCAGCTTCTATGCTCTTCATGTCAGGGTATCTTTATCGATACAACATCAAAAGAGGCGCAAAACGAATTTGCCCGAAGATTTTTTCGGATATTAAAAGAGGCTAATGAAAAATCACGTCCCCAGGATTACGGCATGAGGGCAAAGAATGCCATAAATCTTTATAACGAGAGACTTGAGCGCCACATTACGGGGACCGAAGTCTTGAGCGAAAACGGAATAAGCGTGATGATATGTGAAGATTCCGAGCTTGCGCTTTCATATCTTTACAGGAACGTATGGATAAAGCGGTTGCCGCTTGATAAGTTATATTCGCTTAAAAAGCATAAGAATTATCTGCAAACGGCGGCGGTGCTTACACAGGACAAGGAAAAACGAAAAGAGATATCAAATATGCTTGCTCTTGTCGGCGTGGTGCGCATAACATCCGCAGGCAATATGTCGCGCACGGTGTGCGGCGAGGCGCACGACGGCGTATATCCTTTGCGTGAATACAGCCGTATAGTCGAAACGGAGATGACCTGACACGAAAATAGTGCGGCGCAGTACACGGGGATTTCCCCAAAAGCCGTTTTTTATGATATAATTCTATTTATAGCATACGATTTTTGCTCTCATAGACGATGCGTACGCAAATCGAGGAGGTGGAGCGGATTGTCCGAAAAGATAAAAAAGCATCTTTGTTATTTAGTTATATGCGCAGTATTCTTTACGATGTTGTCGGGGTGCAGTTTGAATAATATGAAGACTTATGAGCATATAAGAATGCCGGCAGTTATACAGGGCACAGATTTTTGTATCCAAAGCGAGCAGGGAGAGTACGAAAAGGCGTTTTTAAACGGCGTTAATATAGGCGCGGCCTCAGTAGGCAATTTTCCGGGGGAGTTTGCGATATCTAAAGAAGACTATATTCGCTGGTTCGGTTATATAAGCGATATGAACGTTCGGGTAATTCGCGTATATGTAAACCAGACGCCGCAGTTTTATGAGGCGCTTTTGGAGTTCAACTTAGCATCGGAGTGTCCGCTTTATCTCATTCAGGGCGTTTATGCCAACGAGGAGCTCATAGAAGAATATCAGAACGCATTTCAGAATGATTTTAAAGAAATTTTCTTTACGGATATACAAAATGCCGTTGATATGATACACGGCAGCTGCGATATTGAAATAAGGCCCGGAAACGCGGGAGGTACATATACTGCCGATGTATCCTCATGGGTCATAGGCTGGATACTCGGCATCGAGTGGAGCGCCGATTTTGTGAACGCTACAAATGAGGCGGAGTCCGAGAGGCGCGGATTTAAAGGGAAATACGTGTATACGCAGGGCGCGTCTCCGTTTGAGGTGTTTTTAGCAGAGGCGGCCGAAACTGCGATAGAGCGCGATCTGGAAGTTTACGGAGACGAACGTCCCGTGGCGATATGCAACTGGTGCACGACCGACCCGCTAGATCATCCCAACGAGCCGAGTCCGGAAGTTGAGGATGCAGCCGTAGTCGACGCCGAGCATATATGCGCGACCGAAAACTTTTCGGCGGGCTTTTTCGCTTCATATCACGTTTATCCCTACTATCCGGAGTTTTTAAGCTACGATACAAAATATTTAAAAGGAGAAACGCCGGATCCTTATCTTGAATATTTAAAAGAGCTTACGGCCTATCATTCCATGCCGGTACTCGTGTCGGAGTACGGTATACCTACGTCGCGCGGGATAGCGCACGTCAATTCAGTTACGGGAATGACGCAAGGATACGCAAGCGAGACAGATCAGGCCGAATGGCTTATCTCTCTCAATAAGGATATACGCGAAGCCGGCTGCTGCGGAGCGATCATATTCAGCTGGCAGGACGAGTGGTTCAAGCGCAACTGGAATACTATGGATTATGAGATACCGGAAAGACGTCCGTTTTGGTATAATGTACAATGTCCCGAGGAATGCTTCGGAATACTCTCGTTCGAGCCGGGAGAGTCTGCGCCGCTTGTATCTGTGGATGGCAGCATATCGGAATGGAGCGAAGACAGACCGGTGGCAAAACAGGACGGTATGGAAGTTTATGCACGGTGCGATGCGGCATATCTTTATCTAATGATAAAAGGCGAGGACTGGGATCTTGAGCGCGATACGGTTTATGTTCCCATAGGCACGTCAAAATCAACAGGAAGCGACCATATCAACGGAGGACTTGTTTTTTCGGATCGGGCAAATTACCTTATGATACTTGACGGCAGGGAAAACAGCAGAATATTGACAGAAGCCTCATGCGACATATTTCAATACAGCTATTCCCATATGCATTCGTTCTTCGATCCTCTGCCGGGTCAGTATGAAGATAATTCGGGATATTACAATCCGATCTATATAGCTATGAACCGGCCTATGTATATGCCGGAAACGGGAGAAACAACAGAGTTTTCGCGTCACGAAACGGGTCGGCTAAGGTACGGCGATGCGAAAGAGGATTCGCTCGCCGATATATGCGCCGGAGAGAACTGCGTTGAAATAAGGCTGCCGTGGCAGCTTATAGGTTTTATGGATCCGTCGCAAAAGCAGGTCGTGGGAGATCTTAGTAAGGCAACTGATAATATAACGCCCAAAACCGTTGACGGAATACGCTTAGGCGTTGTCCGCGAAGGGTATGACGGCGCCGTTTCGATGGGTCTTTTTTCATGGGATGATTGGGAAACGCCGGTTTTCCATGAGAGACTTAAAGCGTCTTATGCAATTTTGCGCGATTATTTTGCAAGTCAGCAATAGGGGGAGTACAGGTGCACGAGTGGGTACAGATATTTATCGACGTTCTTATAATAGGAATGGCGGGCATTCTTATATTGTTCACGCTTTTGCTGTTTATACTGCATATTATCTCAACGTCGAACAAAATAAGGGTAGAACGGATAAAAAGATGGATAATGCGCATACTCAGCGTAAACCAAGACTTGGAGTACAGACGGGAGCAGATATACAGCCTGCTTGACGAAAAGGGAGAGAAAAAGACGCTCAGGGATATAAAGGGCATACGCTCCGGACGAGGCACCGTAGCGTTGTCAATGGTCGTTGCGGATATTACACCCGAGCAGAGGGATACTCTTCGAAATATGATACTGCGCGACGAATGGTACGGCGCGCACATACATAAAAAGCTGCATTCGGGAAATGTGGCGCAGGTGGGCGTGTTTACAAAGCTTATTGCAGACCTTAAGCTTACGGGCTTTGAGGACGAGGTATATGAAAACCTTTACAGATGGAACAGCTCGGCTGACATTCAGGAGATAAGCATGCTTGCGCTGTTCATGTGCGGCTGCGAGGAAAAACTTATCTCGCTTTTCTCCGATAAGAAATTCAGAATAATATTGTCGTTCAGGCAGCTTCAGGAGCTTTTCGACAACTACGCCGGCGACCACGCAAAGCTCTATCATGAGCTTTTGGGGATCGACTGCGACGTATACGTGACCCGCGTATGCATAAGAGGCGTGGGCGCGGAGGAGATACGCGATATGTGTCACGAGATCGAGCCGTATCTTTCGTCTGAAAACATTAACCTTATGATAGAAAGCATACGTTCGCTCGGTAAAATGCGTTATCGCCCTGCCGCCGACGTCATACGGGAGAGAACGAAGCACAGCGCATGGAGCGTGAGAAGCACGGCGGTAACGGCTCTTTCACAGATATGCCCGGACGACTGCTACGATCACCTGCTTTCGTGTCTGTGCGACAGCGAATGGTGGGTGCGCTTCCATGCGGCGCAGGCTTTGAGCGAGCTTTCGGGACATGAGAGCCTGCTTGCCGACGCAAGGGCGCTGGGCGACAAGTTCGCCTATGAGATGATGAATTATATGCTTGAGAGAAAAAGGCTGCTTGCAGCGGAGGTGCCGGCATGAGCATAAGTCTTTACGATATAGTAATGGTGATAAACTATGTTTCCCTGTTTTACGTGCTTGCCATAAGCACGATATACCTTATACAGCTCATATGCGCCGTAAGCGGCCTTGGCGAATACAGCCGATCCATGAAATATACCGACTATGCGCGTTTCGTTTTCTCGGATAATATGGTGCCTATAAGCGTGCTCGTTCCCGCGTATAACGAATCTGCGACTATCGTAGACAATACGAAGAACCTCTTGTCCCTCGATTTCGGCCACTATGAGGTCATAGTTATCAACGACGGATCTAAGGACAACACGCTTGAGCTTTTAAAGGACGCATTTCACCTTATAAAGATAGATCAGCCGTATAAGCGGTCAATACCCACTCAAAAGGTCAGGGATATTTACCGTTCGGCGGCTTATCCCAATCTTGTCGTAGTAGATAAGGAAAACGGAGGAAAGGCAGACGCTTTGAACGCGGGGATAAACATATCGATGTATCCCGTTTTCGTTTCCATCGACGCCGACTCGATACTTGAGAAATCGTCACTCGCTAAGATAATATACGCCTTTATGATAGACCCGAAATGCGTCGCAGTAGGTGGAATTATAAGGATCGCAAGCGGATGCGAGATAGTTGACGGCGAGCTTCACGAGATAGATCTTTCGGGCAATCCGCTTTTGATGCTTCAAACGAACGAGTATCTCAGGGCTTTCCTTACGGGCAGGATAGGCTTTCATAAAATGGGTATGCTCCTTATAATATCGGGAGCGTTCGGCGCGTTCAATAAGCAGGTAGTCATCGACGCCGGAGGATATACGCCGCGCTGCATAGGCGAGGACATGGAGCTTGTAGTAAAGCTTCATAAGAATATGATGAAAAATGGGCGCGTATACTCCATTAAGTTCCTGCCTGACCCCGTCTGCTGGACGCAGCCGCCCGATAATCTGGGCGACTTAAAAAAGCAGCGCAAGCGCTGGCACATTGGTCTCATAGATACGCTTTTAAGACACAAGGATATGGCTTTTCGTGCCAAATACGGGCGCGTGGGACTTTTTTGCCTGCCGTATTTCTGGATATTTGAGCTTATCGGTCCTATCTTTGAGGTAATGGGATACATCTCCGTACCCATATCCTTTATATTGGGCGTCATCAATATTCATTTTATGATAAGCTTCTTCTTGGTGGCTGTACTGTACGGCATAATCCTTTCGACGGGAGCCCTGCTCATGGAGGAGAAGACCTTCCGCAAATATCCGAAGATAAGCCAGATACTCAAGCTGTATCTGTATGCTATAATAGACAATTTCGGATACAGACAGTTAAACTCGATATATAAGGTCGAGGCGACTTGGGGATACAGAAAGAACAAGTCGTCATGGGGAAGCATGAAGCGCCGCGCTTTCGTCGTGGGCGACAAGAAGAAGTGATAAAAAAGCATACGAAAGCCCCGCCTGTAAACTTCAAACAGGCGGGGCGCATTGTTTTATCGTCTGTTGGGAATACAATAAAAAATGTCATTCAACCAATGTAGTTACAAAGGCGCATGGACAAAGGGGGGCAAAAGTTTCGTCAAAGACGAAAACCTTCACGGTTGCGGCTTCCTCGGGCACTTCGAATGTCACGAAGTTGATTTCACCCGAGACAAGCGTATGATGCTCTACCTCAAGGAATTGTCCCTCTGCGTCATAGGAAACGCTGAAGGCTTCGGCCGCGCCTTCGGCATAAACATACGTTTCGGCGAGCAGAGCGGGATCCCATATCATGATATCGTGATAGCGGTCATACTGCGCCCAGGCCGCGGGCTCGTACATATCGTAATGGATGCGGGCCGTGCTCATGGCGTCGTTTACGTCGTCGGGAGTGCCCACAAGGCGAGAATAGAAGGAGATATCGACATTTTTCCACTGAGTTTCCGTGCCTTCGTAATATACGTCTTCAAGGTCGGGGCATCCGGAAAAAGCGAATGATTCGATCTTTGTAACAGTGTCGGGTATTCTCACGCTTTTAAGGCTTACACAGTCACGAAAAACACTGCCCTTAATCGTCGTGACTCCGCGGCCGATGACTGCAGTCACAAGATTTTCGCATCCCATGAAGCTGTTGGCTCCAAGAGTCGTCACGCTTTCGGGAATGGTCACAGACGTAAGTCCCGTGCAGTCACTAAAGCCGTTTATCGTCTCAATGCCTTCGGGGAAATCCACGCTTTCAAGACTCGAGCAGTCGGCAAACGCATTGGAGTAGATATATTTAAGGCTGCCCGGGAAATTTATTTTTTTGAGAGCAGAGCAGCCGGAGAATGCCGAATTGTGGATCGTCTCGAGCGTATCGGGCAGATGAACATTGGTAAGATTTTCGCAGCCATAGAAAGCGCACTCGCCGATCTCGGTAGCGCCTTCCTCAAAAACGACTGAGCGGATCATGTCACGTTTATACCACCAAGGAGGCGCATCGAAGATGCGGTTCATGGTATTTGATACATATTTCGGCATAGCTCCGGTGCCTGTTATGGTCAGAACTCCGCTTTCCTCATTAAGCTCCCACGTAAGATTTTCTCCGCATGAGTTTCGCGGCTGCGTGTCCCCCAGCGCGGAGGAGGGCAGAATAAGCATAAAAAGGAAACATAGCAGGGTAATGCGTAAAACGATGCGTTTCATTAAGCATCCTCCTTTGCGTGTTCGTGATCGTAAGGTCAAGTAAAACTATGGGCTATCATCCTGATATTATAATATAATACATAAGCGAATAAAGCAATACTTACGTAAAAAACAAGGTTCAAGTCCTGTCACAATACAAAAAGACCGCCATGCTCCGATGGAGCATGACGGTCTTTCGTGGCGCGGGTGACAGGACCGCAGATGCAGAGCATCTGCCGAGCTTGACGGCACAGCCGTCCGCGCTCCGGCCGCCTGAAAACAGTCCACCGGACTGTTTTCTTAACGTCTTCTCTTGCGGTGCCCGAATCACGCCGCCGCCTTGCGGCAGCCCGCTTTACGACCGCTGCGCCGATTCATGCTCGCTTCATCTGCCACCGGCAGCGCTCGCACTCATCGCCTTCATAAGGTTCAAGTCCTGTCACAATAAGAAAAGGCCGACATGCCCCGATGGAGCATGACGACCTTATTGGTGCGGGTGACAGGACTTGAACCTGCAAACGAAAGGCTGAAAATCCGCGTAATTACTGCGTTTTTTAAAAAGCGTTAGCATTTTTGTTAGCAATTTTAAGGGATAAAAGGGGATAAAAGCGCACGGCAATCACAAAACAAGCTTTATTTTTTTCTCCTCTTTTTCCGCTTCGAGAAGGCTTTCAAAATGGCTCTGCGCGGCGTCTTGCGCCGGTGTTATAAGCTCCGACATATCGCGCATATAAT
This sequence comes from Clostridia bacterium, assembly GCA_017405765.1. Taxonomy (NCBI): domain Bacteria; kingdom Bacillati; phylum Bacillota; class Clostridia; species Clostridia bacterium. Next base: position 43,148 of record JAFQZS010000042.1, on the reverse strand, counting down.
GTTTACGCGGCGTTTCCATGGTAGACCATCCGCCGTTTTTCATCAAGTAATAATCCGGCATTCCTGCCGCGTGTGCTACGCTTGCCCAATATGCGCGCAGATCGTGGAAGCGGAACGCGGGTATTCCCTCTTTTTTGAGCAGTCTATTAAAGCGCATAGTGATTTGATTAGGGTTTAACTGCGTGACGGGGCTGTTTTCCGGCAAGGCCTTCAGCTTTTTTACAACGGCAGGCGGCAGCGCGGCATGTCGTGCGCTTTCAACTTCTTTCGGCACTTTTATGATCCATTTGTTTTTATCGTTTCTAACGCACGCTTTTGTTATCCATACGCCCGTATCGGCTATATCTTCGCGCCTGAGGGCGCAAATTTCGCTTCTGCGCAGCGAACCGAACGCGGCAAGGTATACGGGCACCTCAAGCGGAGTGCCCGTTATAGAGGCGATAAGGCGGCTTATATCGCGTTCCGTGGGTGTGCGCTGCCTTGTCTTATGCTTTTCGGGGAGCGTTACGCTTATATCGCTCAAATCGGCTCCGGCGTTTTTTAATGCGGCTGTGAGCAGGCTATAAACATTGAGAACGCTCTTAGGCGAATGGTCGGCGGCAAAGTCATTTATGAAACGCTGAAGCGGCCTTTGCTTCGCTATTGCCTCAATGGGCATATATGCAATGTCGGCAAGGTCAGTGCGTGCTACGCGCTTATATTCTCTTACCGTGGCCGGTGAAAGTATGTTGCGCTTTTCTTCCGCGTATCTGTTGACCGCTTCGCCTACGGTTATACGTTCCGGCGCACGGCGGGCTTTTATTATGCCCGTTTTATATCCCACGGCAAGCCGTTCAACTTTCTTTTTGTCATAATCGGTTATACTTATGCTTTGCCCGTTTATGCGAAGCTGGCAAGTGTACGCGCCTGACGCTAGCTTTCTTATTTTCGGTATCTTCATGTCTGCACCTCTTTTTTATACTTTGAAGCGGCTTATATGAGTTTTCGACGATGCCTTATTCGCTTTTATTTTTCCGTAGCTTTCGGCAGATTTGTTCCTTTATTTGTTCGCTTAAAACCTTATTTATAGCATCAATTAAAGGTTCGGGGTCAATTTCCGTCTGCATTTTTGGAGTAAGGGTGCCCGTCTGTGTGCTTTCGATATCAAGGTTTAATGCGTTGAAAATTTTTAGCATGAGGCTTACGCCGGCGTTATTTATGCCGTTTGGCCGCTTTAAGATATTATCAAGCGTTGAGTATGGTACGCCGATTTCTTGCGCAAAGGCGCGTATGCTCTTGTATTGTTCTAAGATTATGGCTTTTAATTGTTCTTCTAATGTCATTTTGCGTCACTCCTTATTTTTAGCTTAACGCAAAAAGACGAACTTGTAAAGAAAAATTTCCCGTAAAGGGTAAAAAAGTGTTGACATATCCCCTAATAAGGTGTAAAATGCCCGTATAATAACCTTTTAGGGTGAAAGGGGGCGCAAAAAATGAAAGCGAATTTAAAGGCGGAAATGGCGCGCGCGGGGGTGCGAAATAAAGACATTCAAAAGGTATTAGGGTGCTCCCCCAAAAGTGTGCGTAACAAAATCTGCGGCGTGTCGGAGTTTTCGGTTGCGGAAGCACTGGCAATTCACAAAGCGTTTTTCTCACCGCTGAGCATTGAATATCTCTTCGATGAAGCGGCAGACGGAAGGGGGGTGAAAACGAATGAGACAGACACGGGAAGAAAAAGCTCTTGTACGTGAGCTTAGGGAGCTTTACGGCGGGGCTATGACGCTTGCGGACATTACGCGCGAAATAGGCGCGGTGAAGCCCGCCACGGGCAAAAAGTGGGCGCAAGATCTGCCGGCCGTCCGTATTAACGGGCGGCTTAGGTGGAGAGTAACAGACGTCGCACGGAAATTATACGAAAGCCGCGAAGTGCCGTTAGAAACGGAATTGAAAAAATATGTCTTATAAGGGGGCAAAAATAATGAACATGGATATTTCAAAAGCCATAGACGATATAGAGGCCGTATATTCAACGTTGGAGATATGCGAGGGGCTTCAAAAAGTAAGCCTATTTGTTTTAGAAAGTCGTTTTAACATAAGCTCAAACAAAGTAGATGACGGGGGCGCGCTGTCGTGTATGTACGCGTTAAGCGAACTATTAGCGAGCAGTAAAAAGATTTTGGACAGACACGCCGAAGATCTGTTTGATGCGAGGGGTGGCGAAAATGACGTATAGGGCAAAAGAAAATCCCGCGCCTGTGGGCAACAGGAAACGCGGGAAGAAGGCTTTGACGAATGACCGTCAATTTCTCACACTGTTATTATACGCGATATTAGCGGCGCGTGTCAAGGGGGGGAAAGGCGCGTCATACTGACAACGGGCAGCGTGCCGGAGCTGAGGCACAACAACGAAAGCGGCGTCGTAACGTTCATTCTGCCGGACCTGAGCGATCCGGAAACGCTGAAGATGCTTATAAGTGAAGCAAGGTTAAGCGGGTGGCTTGAGTGACGGGCGTATGCCCCCCGTGGTGTGTGAGAATAGGCGCAGACGGTCAGACTGTGGCCGTTTATTCGGTACATGCACGGCAGGATTTTGACTTTTGGGGCGAGGACAGACGAAGGCACAGACGGAGGCGGCGAATGGCCGAAAGAACATATACGGACGAAATGAGGACAAATATTCAGACGGCGCGAAGGGCAAAGCTAAGTCCGAGCGCGCGGCTTTTGTGGGTAATGCTTGTTGATATAAACAATTCGGCATATTGGCAAGAATGGTTTCCCGCTTCTTTAAGCCTGCTTGCGGATTATACGGGGCTGAAGCGGCACACGGTACTTCGTGCGCGAAACGAGCTTATAGCGGGCGGATTCTTGGCGTACCGAATAAGCGGCCATAAAACGACGCTGTACAAGCTCAAAAAGCCGCTTCAACAATAATGCGGGTAGTGCAAAATGGGCACTACAGATAGTGCAAAATGGGCACTACAGATAGTGCAAAATGGGCACTACAGGTAGTGCAAAATGGGCACACAGTAAAGACATAAGACAAAGACATAAGACGGCGGGGGCGCGTGAAACGCCCCCGCCTATAGAAGGGAAACGAAAGGAGAAGCAAATGAACGTTCTTAATGCTCAAGACATAGAGCAGGCGATCATAGGGGCGATACTGATCGACGGCGAAAAAGGGATTATCACGGCGGCGGAAACGATAAACGCCGACGATTTTTCAACGCCGGAATACAGGGACATATACGAAGCCGCTTCCGAGCTTTTCGACGAAGGGGCTTTGATAGATCCGTTTACCGTTACGGCCTTGCTTGAGAAGAAGGGCAAGCCGATCGATAAAAGGGTATGGATGAATGCCATGGAAGCGGTGCCGTCAACGGCGGGGCTTTATGATTACTGCCTCATGCTGAAAGAGAAGAACGCGCAAAGACGGCTGTATGAGTTGAGCTTACAGATAAGCGAAGATCTCATGACCGGCAAGGACAGCGGCGAGGTTGCCGACGCTATATTGTCCGAGCTTGAAGCGGCAAAGGAAAAGGACACGTACGCGCGGGAAGCGGCTTATAATTCCGACCTTATCACGCTTACGCAGCGGCTTTCAAGCAATGAAAAGGTGACCGTGCCGACCGGCTTAAAGATGCTTGACAAGGCTTTGGGCGACGGCTTTGTAAAAGGCGGCCTTTATGTGCTGGCGGCGCGTCCGGCCGTGGGAAAAACGACAGTTGCGCTGACGATAGCGCAGAATGTGGCGGCGCGCGGCGTTCCCGTGCTGTACGTCAATATGGAGATGGGCGCGGATCAGATCGCGGCGCGGCGCGTATCGCGTGAAGCTCATGTACAGTACTTCAAGATCTTGAACGGGGATATGAGCGAGGACGAACAAAGCGCGGTCATAGACGCCATACATAGGCTTAAAGGCAGCCGCTTCCGTCTTATAACGGGAAGGCCTACGACGGCGCAGATACGCGCCCAGCTTCGCCGTATGAAGGAAAAAGCGGGGCTGTTGGTTATCGACTATATCGGCCTTATATCGCGTCAGAGCGGCGATAAACGCACGAGATACGACGTTATGAGCGATTTTTCGGCTGAACTGAAGCAGACGGCGATAAAGTTTAATATTCCCGTTTTATGCCTCGCCCAGCTCAACCGCGAAGCGGCAAAGGGCGAACCGGAAGTATTCCACCTTAGAGACAGTGGCACGATAGAGCAAGACGCAGACGGCGTTATACTGCTTTCGCAGACGGAAACGGAAGGAACGCGGGACAAGCTGGGCGATTTTAAGTGCCTTAAAATGAACATAGCGAAAAACAGGCACGGAAGATGCGGCGGTGTGTACGCGGATATGTACCCCGCAACGGGCGTAATAAAGACAAAGATGTTTTAAGGCTGCCGCCGCGTCCCTGCCAATATTATATCACAGGGGGGCGCGGATTTTGGAAACGAGCAAGGAACACATGGCGCTTATGGTGCAGGGGGGGCATACGGAGTATTTAACGCCGCTGTGGGAAGCGGTGGAACGGCTGTGCATAAAGCTCATGCGCGAATATGCGCGGCGGCTTGCCCTGCCGAATTGGATCGATGCTGAGGACGTCGTACAATGTGCATATTTCGGCTTTTTGAACGCGGTAAAGGCGTATGATCCATACAAAGGCTTTGCCTTCACGGCGTATTTGAGCCTGCATTTGCGCACGGCTGCCGTCAGACGCTCCGGCCTGCCGCTTCGCAAGAAGCCGTATACGGAAGTGAGCGGGGACGCGCCCATAAACGATGACGAAAGTCTTATTTTATGGGATGCGCTCCCCGATGAACGGGCAGGCGACGCCTTTGACGCGGTGGAGCTTTCGGACGCGCAAGAGAAGGTAAGGGCGGCAATGCTGAGACTTACGAAAAGGCAGCGTCACATATTGGAGCTCCACTTTTGGCACGGGGTAACGTTTACCGATATAGCAAAAGCGGAAGGCCGCAGCGTGTCATATATCGCAGGGCGGTGTACGGCAGCTTTGCTGAAGCTTAGGCGTGCTCCGGAGCTGCGGGGACTGTGGGAAGAATACAGGCGGCATTACGACGGGCGGGAATGGCAGACGCGGCATATGTGGACGCAATCCGCCGAATATGCGGCGGTAAGGCGTGAGATCGCGCGCGAAGCGGCGCAAAGGTATTTATCATACGGGAAGCGGCAAGCTATGTTAAAGGCAGCGTATGACCGCTTCAGCGAAGATCTTCAGAGCAGGGCGGATCATGACGAATAAGGACGCGGCGCAGACGTTAGAACTATACCGACGCAAGGCGCAAGAGCTGGACGCGCTTATAAGACAGCGCGAAGCGGTCGACAGTGACGCGGAAATAGTGCAGCGTATATCAGAACTTGCCGAAATGAGGCTTGAAATCGGGCGCAGAATTGACGAAATCGGTGACGATGATCTAAGACGGGTTTTATACCTTCGCTATGTACACGGCCTTATATGGCGCGATATAGCGGCAGAAATGGGTATACGGCGCGAAACCGCGCACCGGCTGCACAGGCACGCGCTGAAGGCTTTAAGCGTTGAGGGGGCAAGAAAGGACGGTGAGGAACTACGGCAAACGCAGGGAACCTTATACCTAACAGCAAGCGAAGCCCGAGCGAACTCCGAGAAAACGGCAGAAAGGGCGGTATTGCTTCCGGCAAGGCCAGACGCAGAAAGGCGACTTTAAGGCGGGCGATGCAAGCGGCGCTGCTTAATGCTGACAGGGGCTTGTCTGACGCTCTTTTTTCTGAGGCAATGAAGGTGCTCAAGATCACGGCAAAAAGGCGTTGAAGCCCGAGCAAAGCGCGAGAGAAGCGTGAACGAAGCCCGAGCGAAGTCTAGAGAAACGGCATTTTGAACACAATGCTCGGAAACAGCAAGGGGGGTGAAAAAATGAACGATGAAACGAAGTCCGGAGAGTGGCAGACGGACGAAAACGGCAAACGCTATCGCATGATAGGACGGATCAAAGAATACGAAATGACGGTACTGACGTCGCACGGCACAGTCACGCAAAGCCAGCTTGAAGCTATTAACCGCCATGAGACCGGCAAAACCGCGTTTGAACAGGTGAAACCGATTAAGGCTTGCCCGTTCAAAGATGGTTTGCACACGGGGTGCGACGGCGAAGCATGCGCGCTATATGTGGACGGGTGCGCTTTGGCGAGCGGCAGGCCACAAAGAGACACAGCAGGGCGTAAATGCCCGTTCGGCAGATCTTTTTGCGGTTCTCTATGCGCCCTATATAACGGGGGGTGTACGCTTACCGCAACGAAAAACTAATGAAAAGGGAGTAAATGAAAATGAGCAGATTTAATAAATATGCGCGCGAAGCTGACGCTATAGCAAAGGCGGCTTTTGAAAGATATCTTAATGCTAACAGCGCGGTTAAGGATGCGGAATTGAGAGTGAGAGCGTATCCCGTGCGCGCCAATTCTACAGATGCGGAATACGCGGCGAAGAGCGCAAGGGCGCAAGCTGACCTTATAGAAGCAAGAAACGCTTTATATAAGGCGCAACACGCTTTTGAAGACGGCACAAGAGAACTTCGGACGCTCCGAGAGGGACTTATAAGCGCGCTTGATGAAGCTTATGGCGCGGATCCGTCAGACATTGACGCGAACATGCTGGAGCTTTTAAAAAGCGGCATATTAAAAACCGGTGAATATGGGCGCATGTTAGACGGCGCGCTGTCGTCGAAAAATTATACCATGGCAAGGCTTATAGGCAAATATGCGAAGGAAGCGGCGGACAAGCTCCCGCACGGTGACAGGGAGGCTATGCAGCTTCGCGCGCTGGAGCTTAAAAGCAAAGAAGCGGACGGCGGCGAACTGTTGCAGACGTTTGATACAATGATCGATGCGTTTAGACGGTGCGCCGACAATCCTTATATGATCAAAGACTGGGACGGGCTTTTTGCTGAAACGGTAGAAAACTTTTAAGGCGTTGGAACGCTGATAATACCGAATTTTGCGGATATATAAAAAAGCGCAGCACCGGCGCAAAATAAAAAGGCGGCAGGCCGTGAGGGTCTGCCGCTTCGCTGTTTTTATACGAACAGTATTAAATTTGTCGCCGATGAGTGCATATATCTGCGCAGATCACAACGGCTGCATAGAGGAAAGATATACAGGGGGTATATTATTCCCCCGCGTCCCGCTTCATGGTTTCGTCTATGGCGCGGTTTATAAAGGCGTTCAAGCTTTCGCCCTGCGCCGATGCGTGGGCTTTGATAACGTCCTTTTTGCCTTTCGTCACTGATAGCTCTACACGGTCGTAATTGTTCTCCTTGTACTTTCTGACAGCCTTTTGTTGTGCCTTGCTTATTGCCACGGCTTTCACTCCCTTCCGGATCCGGAAGCGGCTTATAAAAAAGCCCGCTTCTTTACGATACCATGATAGCATAAGCGATATATTCACGTCAATATAAATAATGCACAATATATTTACGTGAATATTGTTTACTATGTCTATTGATATATTCACGTGAATATAGTATCATATACTCGTAAGGCAAGGGCGAAAGCCTTTTACGAAAGGAAGTGAGGGCATGGAAGGCATGACAAGCCGAGATATAACGCGGCTGATCGAGTGGCTTGAAGCGCAGGGCTTCACCAAAGAAAAGATCGTCGAATGCTTGAAGTACATCGGCAAGTAGGGCATAAAAAAGAATAGCGGACACCATGCACACGTCCCGCTATTCCAAAGCAAAAGGCGTAAGCGGCGAGCCTTACCGCCGCCCACGCCTTGATTATATCAACGTAAGGCGAAAAAATCAAGGGGGTACACAATGAGTACTAATGAATTGACTTTGAAGGTAAGAGAGCTTAAAGAGCTGAAGATCATGGCCGAGGAGCTGGCGGCGGAGATCTCTGCGATCGAGGACGCTATAAAGGCGCATATGGGCGAAGCGGAGGAAATAACGGCAGGGGAGTATAAAATCCGCTGGACGTATGTTACGAGCCGCCGCATCGATACGACGGCCTTAAAAAAGGCGATGCCGGACGTGGCGGCTGCCTTCACGAAGGAAAGCAAAACGCGCCGCTTCTCCGTGGCATAAGGGCGCACGGTGAGGCTTAGCCTGTAATAGCTCTGTAGCAAAAAGACCGCTTCACGGCGGTCTTTTTGCGCGTGGCTGTGCTGTGTGTGCAGGTTTGACGTTGCCGTTAGCAATTTGTTAGCATTTTTATGTATACAAAACGGGTAAAAACGGCATAGCAAGCCAAACGGCAAAGGGGTGACAAAAGCCCAAAAACCTGCATAAAACCTATAAAAAACGCCTATGCTTTAGAGCATGGGCGTTTTGCTGTATTGGTGCGGGTGACAGGACTTGAACCTGCACGCGTGGGCACAAGAACCTAAATCTTGCGTGTCTGCCAATTTCACCACACCCGCGTATGATACGATTTTACTATGACGCGAGGATACTGTCAAGCGTGTGCGTTCATTGTTTTTTGCCTCTTTTATTGCCGTGCGAGTTCTTTTTGTCCTTGAAGCTGCGTTTTGTCGGCTCGGGGGATACAAGCGCGCCGGGGCCGCGTCCTATAAGGTCGTATCTGCCCGCGCGCTTTAAGGCTGTGATAACGCGCTCGCGGTTTTCCTCGCGCGAGAACTGTAAAAGCGCGCGCTGCATCGCTTTTTCCTCTTTTGTGTTCGGCACGAAAACTTCCTTACCCGTCATAGGATCTATGCCGGAATAATACGCCGCCGTCGCCATAGTGCCGGGAGTGGGGTAAAAATCCTGCACCTGCTCGGGCGACATATGATTTTTCTTCAGATAAAGCGCAAGCTCCACGGCGTCTGAAAGCTCGCTTCCCGGATGCGAGGACATAAGATACGGCACGAGATACTGATCCTTGCCGAACTTTTTATTTAGCCGCTCGTATTCTTTTACAAAAGACTCATAGACCGAAAAGCGCGGCTTGCCCATGCATGAGAGCACGTGATCGCTGCAATGCTCGGGTGCTACCTTGAGCTGTCCGCTTATATGATACTTTACGAGATCTTCAAAGAAACGCCTGTCGTCGTCGAGCATGAGATAATCAAATCTTATGCCGGAGCGTATGAACACCTTTTTCACGCCGTTTATACTGCGGAGCTTTGAAAGAAGCTCGTTATAGCTTTTATGGCTCACGTTGAGATTGGGGCAGGGCTTTGGCGTAAGGCAGCGCCTGTCCTTACACATGCCGTATTCTTTCTGCTTTTCGCACGACGGCACGTGAAAATTTGCCGTAGGGCCTCCGACGTCGGAAATATATCCCTTGAAGCGCGGATTTTTTAAAAACGATTTTGCCTCCGCGATGACGGATTCATCGGAGCGTGTCTGTATCATGCGTCCCTGATGGAATGCGAGCGAACAAAAAGCGCACGCGCCGAAACAGCCGCGGTTCACCGTTATGGAAAACTCCACCTCTTTTATGGCGGGAACGCCGCCCTGTGATTCGTATGAGGGATGATATGTGCGCTCGTAGGGCAGGGCGTACACCGCGTCCATCTCTTTTGTAGTAAGCGGAGGCTGAGGAGGATATTGTATGAGAAAGCGCTTGTCGTGCTTCTGCACTACGGTGCACCCGCGTACCGGGTCGTGCTCGTCAGACTGAAGCTTGAACGATTTTGCGTAGGCGCGCTTGTCAGATGCGACCTTATCGAACGAGTCGCAGTATACTACTTCGCTTGACGCGGGCGGAGCGGCTGAACGCACGACGCACGTGCCGCGTATGCCTTCCATATCCTTGATGCTTTCTCCCGCTTTCGCGCGGCGCGCTATTTCTATTATCTGCTTTTCTCCCATGCCGTACATTAAGAGGTCCGCGCCCGAATCTATAAGTATGGAACGTCTTACCTTGTCGTCCCAGTAGTCGTAATGCGCAAAACGCCTGAGCGACGCCTCAAGCCCGCCTATGGCCACGGGTACGTCGGGATATGCCTCGCGTATCTTGTTCGTATATACGATAACGGCGCGGTCGGGACGGCCGAAGCCCTTTCCGCCCGGCGCATACAGATCGTCGCTTCGCACTTTTTTTGCGGCGGTATAATTTGATACCATGGAGTCTATCGCTCCGCTTGTCACCATAAAGCCGTATCTTGGGCGGCCAAGCGTCTTGAAGCTGTCCGAAGACTTATAGTCTGGACGGGCTATAATGCCGACGCAGAAGCCCTCCGCCTCCAAAAGGCGAGAGATTATAGCGATACCGAACGACGGATGGTCTACGTATGCGTCGCCCGTTACTATAATGAAATCGCAGTAATATCTGCCCATGGCGACAAGTTCTTCTTTTGTCATAGGTAAGAAAGCCATCTCGGTATCTCCTTATAAAGTCGTTAAAACGCCGCAGGAAGACCTGCGGCGCTGTTTATCGGACGATCACCAATCGCTTTGAGCCATTTTCTTTTCCATGAAATCCTGCTTTGAAAGCAGCACCTTTCGCGGCTTTGACCCTTCATAAGGCCCTACAATGCCGCGCTGCTCCATCTGATCGATTATGCGCGCCGCTCTTGCGTAGCCAAGCTTGAGTTTTCTTTGCAGAAGCGATACCGACGCCATTTCCGCTTCGACTACTATCTCGATAGCAGCCTCAAGCATTTCGTCGGCCGCATCCATATCCTCTCCGTTGCCGTTCTGATGAGAGCCGCTTTTGCCTTTTTGACCTATTATGCTCTCCTTTTCGATATCGTCGAGGATGCCCTGATCGTAGGTAACTTCCTTCTGCTGTGACTGCTTTATGAAATCGACTACCGCTTCTATTTCGGCGTCGCTTACAAAGCAGCCCTGTATGCGTATCGGCTTAGGAGCGCCTATGGGTGAATAGAGCATATCGCCCTTGCCCAAAAGCTTTTCCGCGCCGCCCATGTCAAGTATCGTGCGGCTGTCCACCTGGCTCGATACGGCAAACGATATTCTTGAAGGGATATTTGCCTTTATAAGGCCGGTGATAACGTCTACCGAGGGACGCTGCGTAGCTATTACGAGATGCATTCCCGCAGCGCGCGCCATTTGAGCAAGGCGGCATATTGAATCCTCAACTTCATTGGGAGCAGCCATCATAAGGTCGGCAAGCTCGTCGATGATTATGACTATCTGCGGCAGAGGCTTCTGCGCCGGATCGTTCTTTTGCAGTATCGCCTCGTTGTACGACTTTAAGTCGCGCACGTTGTTTTCGGCGAACAGCTTATATCTGCCGAGCATTTCGTTTACGGCCCACCTGAGAGCGCCGGCCGCCTTTTTAGGGTCGGTAACGACAGGTATCAGAAGATGCGGTATGCTGTTGTATACGCCAAGCTCAACGACCTTGGGATCGACCAAAAGAAGCCGTACTTCGTCGGGCGTTGATTTGTAAAGCAGGCTCATTATCATCGAGTTTATGCAGACGGACTTACCGCTGCCTGTCGCGCCCGCAATGAGCATATGCGGCATTTTCGCTATATCGCCGACCATTACCGCACCGGAAACGTCCTTGCCCAGCGCGTATGTTAGGCGGCTCTTTTGCTTTATAAATTCGGGCGAGGTTATTATATCGCGAAGATATACGTTGGCCGTGACTCTGTTCGGCACCTCGATGCCTACGGCGGCTTTTCCCGGGATCGGCGCCTCTATACGCACGCCCGCCGTTGCAAGATTTAGCGCGATGTCATCGGAGAGATTTACTATCTTCGACACCTTTACGCCCGCATTAGGCTGAAGCTCGTAGCGCGTAACGGTCGGTCCGCGCGATACGTCTACTATCTGCGTCGATACGTTGAAGTTGTTAAGCGTTTCAACGAGCTTTGTAGCGGTGGAGCGAAGCTCGTCCGATACGTCGTGGCTCATACGCGACAGATCCTGCTTTAAAAGCGTGATGGGCGGATATACGTATTCGGGTTCGCTTTCCGCGGGAGCTTCCGCGCCGTTTTGCTTAAGATTGGCTATGGGAGTGGGAGACGCGCCGCCTTCCGCCTTTTTTTCGGGCGGAGCGTCCTTTTGGGAGGGCTTCTGTGCGCCCGAGGCGGTCTGCGTTTCTTTAGCAGAGGCCGAAGCGCCCGACTGATGAGCCGCCGCTTCAAGCTCGCTTTGCATTTCCTGAGCGGCTATCTCGCCCTCTATGGCTTCCAGCTTTTTTGCCTGAGCCGCTTTTTTTGAAAACTGCGCTACCTTTGCGTCAAATTCTTCGGTCGAAAGATTTGTGAATTTATGCTTGGGCTTTGCGTTTTCTCCGGAGCCTTCCGCTTCGCCGATATTACGGTCGCGCTTTACGGCGGCAACCATTTCATCGCTTATCGGAGTGAATTTATATGTATCCTCAAGCTTTATATCTATCTGCGGCTTCCCCTGGGGCTGCTTTCTGTGAAAGATACGCGGCTGGGGCTGGGGCCTTTGCGGACGTACTGCCGCCGCTTCGCGCCGCCTTATTTCGTTTTTTGCTTCGCGTTCAACTTTTTCGGCCTCGCGCCGCTTTAATATTTCAACGTCTTCGCGGTCGCGTATGGCTTTTTTCTCTCCGCGCTGTTTTAAGAACTTATATACGGAAACCGGAGTAACGCCCGTAAGTATCATAAGCGCGATTATAAGTACGATTATCAGAATGATAACGGAGCCTGTTTTGCCGAGAAGCGGTAAAAGTACGCCCGATATCACGCCGCCCAAAAAGCCGCCCGATATTCCGCGACCTCCCGAAACGTAATATGCGCTTACGTTTTCCGCAAATGTGCCCGTAAGCGAGGCATACGGTGTAAAGGTATGTATAAATGCGGCCAGCATGCATACTATGATTATCGCCGCCACTGTCTTTACTCTTATGCCTTTATGCGTTTCGCGCATTACCAGCAGTATTCCGAAATATATAAGAAAGAAGGGGACGGTATAACCCGCGCCGCCGGTTATGCCCATAAGCACCGATCTTATCGCGCCGCCCACACTTCCCATAGAGTCAACAAAAAGACAGAGCAGCACGAACGCGCCTATAAGGATAAGAAGTATGCCCTTCAGCGCGCGCATAACAAGCTTGTTTGTCTGATCTTTATTTCTGGTAGTTCGTCTCTTTTTGGAAGAAGAGCTTTTTTGGGCCTGCGGCCTTTTTGGGCTTCTCGAAGACGGCCTGGAATTTGAAGTATTGCTTTTAGGTTGAGCTTTCTGATTGCTCTGAGCCATTTTTTAATGAACCTCCGAGTCAAGTGTAATAATCAATATATTAACATAACTTTTGATAAAATGCAAATTATAATATTCATTATTCGTTTTTTTTGCGATGTGCAACTACGCTAAAGAGCACAAGGTCTCGATCGCCCGTATTTATTATACTGTGTACCGAGCCCTCGGGACAGATGTGGCACACGCCCGCTTTCAGCTTTTCCGACACTCCGTCGCATATTGCCGTACCCGTTCCGCTTATCACGTAATTTATGTCGTCGCCGGTTTTCTGCAGATGCTGTCCTATCGAAGAGCCTGCGGGTATGCGGCTTATTATTATCTTTCCACGATCGTCCGAAAACATTTTTGCGGAGACGGAGCCGTCGCCGCCGTTTAAATTCGGTATTTTAAGCGTTTCAAAAGCATTAAGATCGATAAGCATTTTTGCCTCCCGAAATATATCGTCATATCTGAGATTTTGCCCAAGATACTACCTGATCTCTTGCGCTGTCTGCGCTGTGGCCTTCCACAGCCAGAGCTTTTTTAAAAGAAGCGCCTTTACATATCTTTTTTAAGTCCTTCTGCACGTTTCCGAGCCCGCTTCCCTCGTGGGTCATAACGGGCAGCACATTTTTGCCCTTCCAGCTTAATCGTTCTAGCTGTGAAAAAACGGCGCAGGGGAATGTGCCCCACCAGCACGGGCCGCAGATGAAAACATTGTCGTAGCCGTCAAGACTTTCAAGGTATCTTTTAAGCTCGGGACGCGCGCCCGCCTTTAATTCGGCCTTTGCGACCTCGGTGCAGGCCATATAATCAGCCGGATATTCCTTTACGGTTTCTATTTCAAATATATCTGCCGATAAGGCGTCTTTAATATAAGAGACAATTTTTCCCGTATTGCCGCGCTCCAGCTTTTTGATCTCGCCGCCCAAATAGTTTTCGCCTTTTCTTGAATAATAGATTATAAGATTTGACGTCATTTTAATATGCTCCTTCTATTTATTTTTTAATCTACGTATATTTCTCGCGTGAGCCAGTCTGCAACAACGCTTTCCGAGCCATAAATGCTATCGCCGCGTATCACAATACCTTCCCTTACGTAAGATGCGGGGCATGCGGCTTCAATTTCGGCCTGTGTGTCTCCCATGGCGCCGCCGCCGCTTGTACAAAGCGGAAGGATAGTCTTGCCGCTGAAGTCGTATTCATCTAAAAATGCCGAAACGGGACCCGGCAGCGAGCCCCACCAGCAGGGATAAATAAGTATTATCGTACCGTATTCATCCATATTTTCAACGTGCGACGAAAGCGCGCGCCTTGTGCCCTCCGAGAGCTCTTTTTTCGCTATATCGGTAGTTTCGCTGTAGCTTTTAGGATATTTGTCACTTACACGTATGGAAAAAACGTCGCCGCGCACAACAGAAGAAACCATATCCGAAAGCAGCTTTGCATTGCCCGACGCCTCGCTTCCGCTGATGTTTATACTTGCCGAGGCAACTGCGTCTGTCTCGGGGTCAAGATCTATGTTTTCCGCGCGCGTAAAGTATGCAATGAGCACTTTGTCATTTGCGTTTGCGGCGGGCGGATCATCATTGTAAGAAAGATCGGGACTTTCTTCGTTTGGAGACGGAATGTTACTGTCTTCGATGACGTCGTCTGCGTCGCCTTTTTCCTCGTTTAAAGCGGCCGCGCTTTCATCGGCGGCGGCAGCAGATGTTTCGGCTTCGGCGGCAGATGGGCTTTCGCCGCTTTGTGTGCCGGATGAGCACGCCGAAAACAAAAAGAGCATAAATATTACTATGGCCGCCATGATAAGAAGTGCAGGCTTTTTCATATCGATCCCTCCGTATGGATTCATATTCTTATTATAAAGGAATACGACATAAATTGCAATTTAAAGAAAAAAACAAGCCGCCGGTGAGGGCGGCTTGCATGAGCCATATAAATTATTGCTTTGCCTGCGGTCTTACGAACATCTGCGACCAGAAGCTGCCGTTTTCCCAATATCCCACGCCTATTTCAGTATAAGAGGGGTCAAGTATATTGGCGCGGTGCCCCTCCGAGTTCATCCAGGCGTTTACTGCGGCCTCGGCGCTTTTATATCCCATTGCTATGTTTTCGCCGGCGCTTACAAACTCTATGCCGAAGGCGCGCATCATATCAAAGGGCGAGCCGTAGGTTGGGCTTTCGTGCGAGAAATAGCCGTATTTGGCCATGTCCTCTGCCTTTGAGCGCGCGACGCGCGACAGATCCTCGTTTAACGAAAGCTCCGCAAGGCCGTATGAGGCTCTTATCTCATTTGTGAGCCTTACGACTTCGCGCTCTGTTTCGCTTACGGCGCTTTGCGCAGAGGGCGCTGCATTGCTGTCTTCGGGTCCCGACGCATCGGGGGATAGGGGAGTGTCGGAAGCGGGCGGCGTTTCGTAGGCGGGGGCGTCGGCGGGAATGCTCTGCGGTGCTTCGTTGATCATGACGGGGCTTTTGAAAACGAGGCTTATAATATTCTCGCTTACGGTTATGAAGTCTTTGCCGCCTGCCCATAGCTTTATGCCCGTTTCGTATACATCTGCGCCCGCGTCTGCGGGCAGGGGCAGCTTTGAAGGATCACACGGCGCTCCCATGGCGGATGCGCCTGCAGCCGAGACAGTAAGTATTAGCGCGGCGCAGACGCCGGCGGTGCGTTTAAAGAATTTTCGCATATTAAATAGAACTCCTTTCATATAAGGCTCGGGACGAGCCCTTATTGAAAGATATATCCTTCTTTGACCGAATAGGTACCATTTATCGGTATATTTAGATTTTACAGTAATATTATGCGCTTTTCAATGCAAAAATTCTTCCATGGATATTATTTCTTATACAGACGTGTCCCGTCTGTGAAAAGCAAAGTACAGATCTGGCGCTAATCTATCGTGACCGTCTCCGGGTCGTAGAGCGGCTTGCCCGTATCGATGTCAACCCAGAAGATTGAAACGCGATCCGCGCCGTCCTTTACAACGGAAGCCTTTTCTTTGGCGCCCGTTACAAAGACGGAGCCCAAGAATCTGCCGTTTTCATCGTAGGAGGCCACGATCACGGGGCGAGACGAAGTGACGGCGTCCGAAGTCGTTATAGACCCCGTAGTCTTATCAAAGCGCCAGGGCGCTTCTGCCGTAAACATATATTGTACGCATGCCTGCGTGCCGTCGTCGCTCACCCATTGGATCTCTGCGTCGTGACCGTTCAGCACCGCGCTCATTTCCTCCTTTGAGAGGAAGCGGTAGACGTCGGTCGCCGTTTCTTCGGGATCTATGTAGACCAATACGCGATACGTTCCTCCCTCGGTGAAGGTGCTGCTTTCATAAAGTGTATAAAGGCTGTCGTCAGCCGATGTTCCCAGCCAAACCACTCCGCCTCCAAAGAGGCTTTTGTCGCTTATCCGATAGTGCGCGCCCAGGGGGACCGAGGCCGTGAACGAGGGCGCCCTTTTGGGAACAGGCGCACAAACATCGGTCACGCTAAGTGCGCGGATAGTATGGGCGCGCTTTTCGACCGTTACGCTGCAGTCGGCGTGTACGCCGCCGTTTGCGGAGATGGCTGTGATGACGGCGGTGCCGGATTTCAGCGCCGTTACCTTGCCGTTGGGGTCGACTACGGCAACGCTGCTGTCCGAGCTTTGCCAGCTTACGCCGAGATCGGCGGCCTCGTAGGGGATAAAGGTCACCACCTGCAGGCCGGTGCTTTCGCCCACGGTGAGCGCGGCGTCGGTCTTATTAAGGACAAGGCCGGTGGCGGGAACGCCCTCCGCGCATGTAAAGACAGCCGTAAGCGCCGCCTGGGTATGGTCGTCGCTTACCCAGACATCGGCGTCAAATGCGCCGTTGATCGTGCCTTTGATCTCCGCGGCGTCAGGGAAGAGGAACGCGTCCGAGGCGCGTTCGAGGGATATGCTGACCATGTATTCTTTCCCCGCCTCGAAGGTATCTTTTTTTTCCACCACCATATAGTAGCCGTCTTTGTTCTTTGGGTAATTGAGCCAAACGATGGAGCCAAGCGAGGTATTCATGAGCTTATAGGGCGCTCCTGTGGGAACGGAGACTGAAAACGCGGGCTTCTGCCCCGCAAGCGGAATGACAACGTCATCTGCGTTTACCGTGCGGATGACAGCGTCGTCGCCTCTCACGGTTATCGTGCCGGCTTCGACAAGCTCGGTTCTTACAAAGTCAAGGTCTGCGTTGTAGATATCGAAGCCCTTGAGGCTCACGTCGAAATCGAGGATCTTCGCCGCATTGTAGTCATCGGGCTTCGCGCCCTCCTTCAGGCGGAAGACAAGCGTAAAGAGCTCTCCCGTGCCTGTTATGTTCGACGTTCTGAAATCGTCGCCGAAGCGGATGACATGCTCGCCCGCGTAATCAAGGCTCATATGCGCATCCTCTAACTGGTTCGTGAAAAGGGCGTAGGAAAGGCTGTTGTCTATCGGGCCCGTGCCGTTGTCCGGCGCGAGCGCGTCGTTATATTCTATATCGATAAGATCCATCGCGTCGGGGTTCCATTTCGCCGTGACGCTGCCGCCGATGTAGCCTTCGTTGTATGAGGAGAATACCGGCACTCTGACCGTCGTGCCGTCCTCGTAGTCCGCGGTCACGCTGCCCGCCCTTAGCCTAAGCCCTGTATCGGCGGTGTAGTTGCTCTCGCACGAGTAGCGGTAGATCTGCACATAGAGCGGGTTGCCGATCGCGTCCCAAAGGTATTCGCGGTCAAAATATCTGTCAAGACCTGACCAGCCGGCCACGTACCGTTTGATAAGGATAAGATCCTTGTGGTCCACCTTTGCGCTGAAATCGACGTCTGCAAGCGCTTCGCGGTCGCCGCTTCCTACCTGGCGGGCGCCGGGGCCTATGGCCTTTACGGGACGGTTAAGATATTCCAAAAGCGCCTCGATGTCGTATTCGCCTACCACGTCGCCGTCGGATTTGTAGGAAACATCGCCCATATTAAATCTCCCGGGAACCTTCGATCCCGTTGTGAGGCGCGATATGGTGGGAAGACGGTTGGCCCAGGCGTAACGGGCGAAAGGCAGAGCCGGACCGGATGTGCTTGCCGGAGGCGGTACGCTGTCGAGGACCACATTGCCCGCCGCGCCGTTTTCAAAGCCAAGGGAGCCTCTGCCGATGTCTCTGAGCATATACGGAAGCTGGTAGTTCTGATAACAGGAAGGGAAATTATCACCAATCTTCAACGGATAATCCCTGTAGTTTGCCTTGGGGATATCGGAAAAGCTGTAGTCTCCGATATAGCGCAGGCTGTTGCCGAGTTTTATGCGGTACAGATCATTAGAGTACAGCCAGCTGTCGGAAGCCGTGACCATCCTCACCTTGCGAAGCCGGGGCATATCGCAGAAGCTTGAAGAGCCCACGATCCAGGGCCCGTCGCCGAAGCGGATCTCCTTTGTCCACGGCAGGTGGGCAAAGCAGTCGTCACCTATTACGAGCCAGTTTGCCTCGTTATTATATGGGAATAATATGGTATCAAGCTCCGGCATGCGCGAAAAGCAGCCGTCGTCTATGCGAAGAAGCGTCTTCGGGATGGTGACCGTTTTAAGGCCGCTGCCGGAAAAGCAGCCGCTCGATATGTACTCAAGGCCGATGGGGAGATTCGCTTCAGTGAGATTTTTGCAGCCCGAGAAATTGTTTCGGCCTATGCGCTTTACTGTCATTGAAAGAAAGACCTTTTTAAGGTGGGGGCTGTCCTTTATGATATTGTCGCCAAGCTGTGTAACTCCGCTCTCCGTTCGGAAATACTCCGCAACGTCGAGGTATTTGTCGTAGGGCGAAAGGCGCTCGAACCGGCCGCTGCCGCTTACGGAGAAGGTCTTTGTCGCAAAGTCATAATGCCAGTGGATGCTCCCCGCGTCGCCGCTGTCTTCAAGCGTCTTGAAATCGCGCCGGAACGCCACGTCCGATTTCACAAAGCCTTCGTCGCTGTACACATGTCCGATGTAGTCGATAAAAGCGCCTGCGGGGCCTGCAAGCTTAGTATCCTCAAGCTCGACGACAGTATGGTCTGCCCAGTTTTCGATATAGGCGCTGCAGTTCGATAAGATGAGATTAACAAATGTGCCGTTTTGGAGCGTTCTGAGGTTCAGCGTGCCCGCGCCGCCTATGACCAGCTTGTCGTAATCGTAGCTGTTAAGATACAGGTAGTTCACGTTCACGTCGCTGTCGACGCTGATGGAAGGCGGGTCCTCTCCCGCCCAGCGGTTGAACCAAAGCCTGTCAACATCGCCCTTTAAGTGAAGCGTGCCGGTGTCCGGGTCAAAGGACGCCGTCCCGTCGCCCATGATATCGTCCTTGTTGAACCAGGCCACGGGGTATCCCACATCAAGGGTGTCGCCTCTTGGGCTGATTATTGTCTTCCCAAAGCTGAAAGCATTGAAGTAAGAGAAGTCGAGGTCGAACTCCGCGCATATTTCATGGCCGTCTTCGTCCATGAAATAGAAGTGAGAGACCGGCAGATACACATACTTATCCGTGATGCCCTTGTCTACGTGATGCCCAAGACAGATCTGCACGTCGTCGGCAAAGCGCAGATCGAGAAGCGTATTGCGTACCCAGATCGCTTCGGTCTGCAAATAGACACGCAGCGTATAGCGCTTGTAGTCGAAGCGTTCTTCGTCGCTGTACGGAATGATCGGGACGATCCGGCCCGTATCCTTCTCTATAAGATCGAAGCCGCAGTCCGATACGGACGCCTCTTTATCAAATATGACGCCTTCTATCGCGTGTGCCAATCCGCCAAGCGCATAAGTGTATCCGACCCGGTGGCCGACCTCCGTATAGTTATGCCAGAGCGTTAAAACATGGATGTTGCCCTCCTCATCGTACGCGAGGCTGTAAATATCCTCCTCTGCCCGCGCCGTCATGCCGAGGGCGGGCAAAAGCCCCGCCAGCATAACAAGGGCAAGAAGAAGACCCAAAAGCCTTTTTCCCTTGATTTTCATAAAGTCGCCTCCCTTTCTTCGTTAAAGAGGAAGCCCGAAGGGGCTTCGCACCCGTTTTTTCATGCTTATACTTTTATTTTACTAAAGACAAAAGCATACTTTCAACATTTTGCGCGATTTTGTATAAGAATCCCCGCAGAACGTTTCGTCTGCGGGGATCATGTGCATTATTTCATATACGAAGGAGCGGATCGGCTTATTTAACAAGCTCCTTGTTTACGAATATTGAAACGACTCTTTTGCTGGTGCCGTTGTAAGCGAGAGTTACGACCATTCCTTCGGTTATGCTGCCCGAGCCGTTCACCGATGCGGGAATAAGGTCCGAAAGAGTGCCGAGCTTCGTGCCTGCTTGGTTCGTGGTATGCGGATCTATTATGAATACATTCGCGTTTTTCGCAAGGTAGAAGGCCTTGTTCGCGCCTGCGTTATACTCTGCGAATATGCCCGCGACTTCCTCGTCGCTCCAACTGTATGCGCCGCTTATAGGTTTGCCGGATGAGTTTACATAAGCGTTTGAAAGGGGACGAAGGACAAGCGTGTTCTTCGCGCTGTCGATATCCACGACCATAAATGCCGCAAGATACTCGCTGCCCTGTCCGCTTGGGGTGGTAGTCATAGCGGCGGTGGTGAGAGCCCGCATTTTCTCTATATTGCCCCGGCTGCTTATATTGAACATGATCATGCCGGCATTACGGCCCATCTGAGTTATCCAGTCGTCGGTCGTGAAGAGATCGTCATCTGCTATGATGGCGTCGACGTCGCCTGTGCGGCTTGAAAGGATCGTCGATGCGTTGTCGCCGAAGGCGATGGTGTATTCGTAGTGGTCAGCGTATCGTTCTATAGATTTAAGGTAGCCTATAATGTCTCTCGTATCGGAGTTTTGCGCCTCTTTCCAATCACGTATCGTTATCATGGCGGCAACAGTGTTGTTCGCATTCATTTTATAGCCTACTATTGCGGCGCTTTTCCCGGTAAAGTGCGGATATACGCCGGTAAGCACGCTGACAGTGTCGCCCGTCGCGTCGGTCGCGAACACAAGCGTCTTGTCGGTAAAACGATATTTGTTTTTGAGCATTTTCGTTGTGCTGTTGTAATACGCGGAATAACTTCCCGACGTATCGACGATATCCAGAGTGTTTCCGTATATACTGAGCGAAGCGATGCGGCCGAGATCGTCCGTTATGTATTCGCAGAGCGCGTAAGGCATACCGCTTGCGGCCTGAGCCTCGTCAAAGGCAGAACGAAGCTCCTGATATGTCAGCGGAGCGTCTGCCCGTGTTTTGCTTTGGCCGTTGCCCGTTAAGTATTCATCAAGTCCGCCGCTGTCGTCTGCTTTTATTGAAAATTCCGTAAGCTTGCCGTTTTCGTTGTATCCGTAAGCCGTAAAGCTTTCGCTTTGGTCACCGACGCCCGAAGCGGATGACGAAAGTTTCGTAAGTACGAAGAAGCCTTCATCCGGAACGATTTTCCCGCCGTCTGAGGGCATTTGGGTGCATTCGGTCTTCGCCGTGAATGTGCCCGCGTTGAGCCAGATGAGCTTCACGCTGTCGCCCAAGCTTACGTCTATCGCCCCGGGTGAGCTTAAAACATTTATAGATATCATTTTCCCGTTTTTGTCGTAGACTGCCGCATATGCGGGGGCGCTTTCCGAAACGCTGCCAGAAACAGTCAGCACACCGTCTGAAAGGGAATATAGTATAGCTTCTCCCGCAGCTTCGTCCGTGCGGGATCGCATCACGGATATGCCGCTCGCCATTCCGAATGAGGGCAGCATGGCAAGTATCATGCACAGCGCGATCATCATACAAATAATCTTATTTTTCATGCAGTCCTCCTTATCATGTGCGTGACTTAAGTATCTTCTTGTCCACATTTGAGTTTTACGATATTTTGACAAAAACCCTGAACACCAAAATATTTCCATTATATATTTTCAGCTTACCATATTAGATCCCGCAATGCAAGAGAAAGGGTGTTTTTTAAAAAAAAGCACCCGCCGTGCGCTTTCTGCCGGCAGGTGCTTTGAAATATCGCATTTTTTATCGTTTTTTACAGCTTCTTAAGAACGAGCGCGCCCATTTCGGTGCAGGAAACGCGCTTTGCGCCGTCCTGCATTATGTCCGCGGTGCGGTATCCCTCGTCGAGCACGTCGTTTACGGCCGCCTCTATGTCGTCGGCCTCCTTCGCCATATCGAACGAGTAGCGAAGCATCATCGCAACGGAAAGTATCGTTCCAAGCGGATTTGCCAGGTCCTTGCCCGCGATGTCGGGCGCGGAGCCGTGTATCGGCTCGTACATGCCGCGCGTGCCGGAAGACAGCGACGCCGACGGCATCATGCCGATGGAGCCCGTGAGCATGGACGCCTCGTCGGAGAGGATGTCGCCGAACATGTTCTCGGTCACGATAACGTCAAACTGAGTCGGGTTCTTTATAAGCTGCATTGCGGCGTTGTCAACGAGCACGTCGCTGTACTGCACCTCGGGATACTCCTCGCTCAGCCTGTGCATCACCTTTCTCCAAAGGCGCGACGTCTCTATTACGTTCGCCTTATCAACGCTTGCAAGCTTCTTGTTACGCTTCATCGCCGTCTCGAACGCAACTCTGCCTATGCGCTCTATCTCATGCTCGGAGTAGGGCATAACGTCTGTCGCAACAAGCTCGCCGTTCACCTCTTCGGTCTTCTTGGGGCCGAAGTATACGCCGCCCGTAAGCTCTCTTACTATAAGCAGGTCTATGCCGTTCTTCGTTATCTCGCTCTTTAAGGGCGATGCGTCGGCAAGCTGCAAAAAGAGCTTTGTGGGGCGTAAGTTTGCAAAGAGCTCAAGCTCCTTTCTTACTGCCAAAAGCGCCTTTTCGGGGCGGACGTCTGCGGGGCAGCCGTCCCACTTGGGGCCGCCTACCGCGCCGAGGAGCACGCTGTCGGACGCTTTGCACTTTTCCATGCCCTCGTCGGTTATCGGCACGCCGTATTTGTCTATCGAGCAGCCTCCGATGTCAACGTAGGTATATTCAAATTTGTGGCCGTATTTTTCGCCTATTTTGTCAAGCACTTTTATTGCCTGCGCCATGATCTCGGGACCTATGCCGTCGCCCGAAAGCACTGTGATCTTTTTGTTCATTTATTCCTTCTCCTTCAGCGACTTTAAAAGTCCGCCCTTTTCGATTATATTCTGTATAAATTCGGGGAAAGGCTGCGCCTTATACGTCTTGCCAGTCGTAATATCGGTTATTACGCCCGTTGTAAAGTCAACGCTCACCTCGTCGCCGGCATTTATCTCCTCGGCAGCCTCGGGGCATTCCAAAATGGGGAGACCGATGTTTATCGCGTTTCTGTAGAATATGCGCGCAAAGCTCTTTGCTATAACGCAGCCCGTCTCGCACGTTTTTATAACGAGGGGGGCGTGCTCGCGCGAGGAGCCGCAGCCGAAGTTCCAGCCGGCCACCATAACGTCGCCCGCCTTTACTTTGTTTACGAAATCCGCGTCGATATCCTCCATGCAGTGCTGCGCGAGCTCCTTCGCATCGGAGCTGTTTAAGTATCGCGCCGGTATGATAACGTCGGTATCTACGTTATCGGGATATTTGAAAACTTTTCCCTGAGTATTCATTCTTATACCTCCTTCGGAGCGGTGATATGGCCCGTAAGCGCGCTTTGAGCCGCCGTCTGCGGGCTTGCGAGATATACCTCGCTGTCAACGTGGCCCATGCGTCCCACGAAGTTGCGGTTCGTCGTTGCAACGCAGCGTTCGCCCGCCGCAAGTATGCCCATATAGCCGCCTAAGCACGGGCCGCAGGTGGGCGTTGATACTACGGCTCCCGCCTCCATGAAGGCGGTGACGTAGCCTCTCTCGATGCATTCCTTCATTATCTGCATCGTTGCGGGGATTATGATGCAGCGAACGCCGTCTGCAACCTTGTTGCCCTTGAGTACCTTATAGGCGTTCTCCATATCCTCCATGCGTCCGTTCGTGCAGCTTCCTATTACTACCTGGTCTATCTTTATATCGGAAAGCTCGGCTGCCGGGCGCGTGTTTTCGGGAAGATGCGGACAGCTTACCGTCGGGCGTATAGCCGAAAGGTCGATGTCTATCGTTTTTTCGTATTCTGCGTCGGGGTCGGCCGCATATACGACGGGCTCTCTTTCGCTTCTGCCCGTAAGGTATGCCATAGTCACGTCGTCAACAGGGAATATGCCGTTCTTCGCACCTGCCTCTATCGCCATGTTGCAGATGCAGAGGCGGTCGTCCATCGTAAGGTTCTTTACGCCGTCGCCCACGAACTCCATGCTCTTATAGAGCGCGCCGTCAACGCCTATCATGCCGATTATCGTAAGTATTACGTCCTTGCCGCCGCAGTTTTTCGGAAGTTTTCCCGTAAGGTTGAACTTTATTGCCGACGGCACCTTGAACCATGCCATGCCCGTGGCCATTCCGGCGGCCATGTCGGTGCTGCCCACGCCCGTGGAGAACGCGCCCAAAGCGCCGTAGGTGCAGGTGTGGCTGTCGGCGCCTATGATGCAGTCGCCTGCGGTAACTACGCCCTGCTCGGGCAGAAGCGCGTGCTCTACGCCCATCTTGCCGACGTCGTAGAAGTGGCTAACGCAGTGCGAGCAGGCGAAATTGCGGCACTGCTTCGACTGAGTAGCCGCCTTTATGTCTTTGTTCGGTACGAAGTGGTCCAAAACTATCGCCACCTTGTCCTTGTCGAAGACCTTGTCAAAGCCGGCCTTGTTGAACTCGTTTATCGCAACGGGCGTCGTTATGTCGTTGCCCAGCACTATGTCGAGCTTCGCGTTTATGAGCTGTCCGGCAGTAACGTGCTCTAGCCCCGCGTGCGCGGCTAATATCTTTTGAGTCATGGTCATTCCCATATATTTTTTCCTCCTTATTTATCTCTGCGGTTGAGGGCGGAGAACAGCGCGTTTATCGACGACGCGATTATATCGTCGTTTATGCCCGCGCCCCAAACCTTTTTGCCGTCGGGCAGCGTGATGCTCAGGTAAGTTATCGCCTGTGAGAACGAGCCCTTTGAAAGCGCGTGCTCGTCGTACGTCATCTGCGAGTACTTTATGCCGAGCTGCTGCTTTATCGCGTTGCTCACGGCGTCAAGTCTGCCGTTGCCCGTTGCCGTTATATCCTTCACTACGCCGTCCTGTTCTACGGTGACTACGACGTGTATCTCGGGCGTGCGCTTGAAGTGATAATCGATAAGCTTAAGCGGCGCGTTCACATTCACGTATTCCTTCGTGAATACGTCGAGCACCTCTGCGGGCGAGAGCTCTGCGTGCGCCACGTCGGACGCGCGCTTTACCGTATAGCCGACCTCCTCGCGCATAGCTGCGGGAAGTATGTATCCGAAGTTGTTCTCGAGAAGGTATCCTATGCCGCCCTTGCCGGACTGCGAATTTATGCGGATAACGTCCGTCTCGTACACCCTGCCCACGTCGTTCGGGTCGAGCGGCAGATACGGTACGGTCCACGTTTCGATGTTCTTCTCCTCGCGCCACTTCATGCCCTTTGCGATGGCGTCCTGATGCGAACCGGAGAACGCCGCGAACACAAGCTTTCCGGAGTAAGGCTGGCGGTCGTAGACCTGCATGCGCGTCACTCTCTCGTAGAGGCTTGCGATCGACGGCATATCGGTAAAATCAAGCCCCGGTTCAACGCCGTGCGTGTAGAGATTCAGCGCGAGCGTGACTATATCCACATTGCCGGTGCGCTCGCCGTTTCCGAAGAGCGTGCCTTCTATCCTGTCGGCGCCGGCCAAAAGCCCCAGCTCCGAATCTGCCACGGCGCAGCCGCGGTCGTTATGCGGGTGAAGGGAAACGATCACATTTTCTCTGTACTTTAAGTTGTCGCACATATATTCGACCTGATCCGCGTAAACGTGCGGCGAAGAAAGCTCTACCGTTACGGGCAGGTTTATTATGGCCTTTCTGTCTGCGGTGGGCTTCCATACGTCCAAAACGGCGTTGCATATCTCGAGTGCGAACTCCGGCTCGGTGCCGGTGAACGACTCGGGCGAATATTCATAGCGGTACTTTGCGCCCGTTTCCGCAGCTATCTTTTCAAACAGCTTTGCGCCTTCTATCGCTATATCTATTATCTCCGATTTCGGCTTTTTAAAGACCTGCTCGCGCTGTGCGAGAGAGGTCGAATTGTAAAGATGGACTACCGCGTTTTTGCAGCCCTCGAGCGCTTCGAACGTCTTTCTTATGATGTGCTCGCGGCTCTGCGTCAATACCTGAACGGTCACGTCGTCGGGTATCATGTTTTTCTCGATGAGCGTTCTTAAAAACGTATATTCCGTATCGGAAGCCGCCGGAAAGCCCACTTCGATCTCCTTGAAGCCTATCTTAACGAGAAGCTCGAAAAAGTCGAGCTTTTCAGAGAGGCTCATAGGCGTTATGAGCGACTGGTTGCCGTCGCGCAGGTCAACGGAGCACCATATCGGCGCACGGTCTACATACGGTTTGTCGGCCCATTTTCTCTGCGGGTTCTTCACGGGGAAGAACTGGCGGGTATATTTTTTTGCGTTTACCATGATTTTACCTCCTTATCTCTGCCCAAAAGCGGCAAGCGTATGCGCGGGAGCGGGCATATATAAGCGTATTATGATATAAAGCGTCGCCTTCGACCGTTAAAACGGCGCGTTTTGGTTTTAGTTGTTTATCAGCTTGTCCTCGTCGCTCCAGCTGTAGAGCTTTCTTATATCTTTGCCGATGACCTCGCTCGGATGCTCGGAAGCGCGCTTTCTCATGGCGTTAAAGTGTACCTGAGCGCCCGCGTCGGACATATCGAGCAGGAACTGTTTTGCGAAGGAGCCGTCCTGTATATCGGAAAGTATCTGCTTCATCGCCTTCTTCGTATCTTCGGTTATGATCTTCGGGCCGGTGATGTAATCGCCGTATTCGGCCGTGTTGGATATCGAGTAGCGCATTCCCTCAAAGCCGCTCTGATAGATAAGGTCAACGATGAGCTTCATCTCATGGATGCACTCGAAGTAAGCGTTCCTCGGGTCGTAGCCCGCCTCACCGAGCGTCTCGAAGCCTGCCTGCATGAGCGCGCATACGCCGCCGCAAAGCACAGCTTGCTCGCCGAAGAGGTCGGTCTCGGTCTCTGTTCTGAACGTTGTTTCAAGTACGCCTGCGCGCGCGCCGCCGATGCCCAATGCGTATGCAAGACCTATCTCAAGCGCGTCGCCCGTTGCGTCCTGCTCGACTGCGATAAGGCAGGGAACGCCCTTGCCGGCCTGGTATTCGCTTCTTACGGTGTGGCCGGGGCCCTTGGGAGCTATCATTATTACGTTCACGTTCTTCGGAGGCTTTATGCAGCCAAAGTGGATGTTGAAGCCGTGCGCGAAAGCGAGAGTCTTGCCCTCGGAAAGATTGGGCTCGATGCTCTCCTTGTAGAGCTTAGCCTGCTTTTCGTCGTTTATAAGTATCATTATGAGATCGGCGTTCTTTGCGGCTTCCGCTGCGGTATATACCTTTAAGCCGGCAGCCTCGGCCTTAGCCCAGCTCTTGCTGCCCTCGTAAAGGCCGACTATAACGTTTACGCCGGATTCCTTTAAATTGAGCGCGTGCGCGTGACCCTGCGAGCCGTAGCCTATAATGGCAACGATCTTGCCGTCAAGCTTCTGAAGGTTGCAGTCCTGCTGATAATAGATTTTCTGCATGATTTTTGTCTCCTTTAAAGTAATATTTATATAATTATTTTTATTATTTTCACAACAAAAAACGCCCCCGTCTCTTAATTATCCAAAACGATAAGGCAAAGAGACGAAAGCATCAAAACGACAAGCTTTAAGAACTTCCGCGGTACCACTCTTTTTCGCCCCGAAAAAGGGACGCTCTCGGGCGCAGACACGCCTTAACTCTGTTACGGGAGTTCCCGTCTGCAGCTACTCTTTTTTAAAATTTCAATGCAGCCGCTCCGTGGTGAGTTTGGCAATCTTCCGCCGACGCCTCGCACCTTCCGACGTCTCTCTGTACGCTGAAAGCTTCTGCCTACTATTCCACATCATCGCGTTTATTTTTACAGTATGAAATCATTATATTATCTATTTTTGCGCTTGTCAACCGTAAAAAAAGAAATTAGCAAAAAGCGCAGAAGACCTGTTGATATTGCATGTTGTCTAAAATATTTTTTACAGCTGTCTTGACAGCTTTGTTTCTATGTGATACTATGCACTTAACACGACAACTACGTTTTTTCAGAAAAGAGGTAAAGGCATGGAAAAAGTGATAAATGAGATACGCCGTCTGGCGAAGGAGAGGGACGCGGTCATCTTAGCGCATTATTACGTTGACGGCGCTTTGCAGGATATCGCGGACTACGTGGGAGATTCGTTTTATCTTGCGAAGATAGCAAAGCAGGTAAAAAACAGAACTATCGTTTTCTGCGGCGTTACGTTCATGGGCGAAAGCGCGTGTATCCTCGACCCCGAAAAGACCGTGCTTATGCCCGATATAGACGCAGTATGCCCGATGGCGCTTATGGTCGATGAGGAAGAGATAGCGAAAATGCGTAAAGAATACGACGATCTGGCCGTCGTATGCTATATAAATTCAATGGCGGCGACGAAGGCGCTAGTTGACGTATGCGTTACGTCGTCAAACGCGCTTGACATCGTAAGAAAGCTGCCCCAGAAGAATATTTATTTTATACCCGACCAGAACCTGGGCAGCTGGATAGCCGCGCAGGTACCCGAAAAGAACTTCATATTCGGCAAAGGCTACTGCCCCATTCATCACGAGATAAAGCCCGAGGACGTAAAGAGATACAAAGCGAAGTATCCGGGCGCAAAGGTGCTAGTTCATCCCGAATGTCCGCTTGAGGTAAGCCGTATGGCGGATTACGTCGGCAGCACGAGCGGAATTATCGATTACGCGACGAAAAGCAGCGACAAAGAATTCATAATCGGCACGGAAACGGGCGTTCTTCACAAGCTCAAAAAACAAAATCCCGACAAAGAGTTTCACTTTATAGATGACAGAATATGCGAGGATATGAAAAAGCTGACGCTTCAGAAGGTGGCCGACTGCTTAAGGAACAACGAGCCGAAGGCGTACGTTCCGGACGACGTAAGATTAAAGGCGCAGAAGTCTCTCGATGAAATGCTCAGGCTCGGCGCCAAATAACGGGGTCCGGATCTAAGGAGATGCGACAATGAGTTACAAAACCGATATTCTTATAGTAGGCAGCGGCGTGGCAGGCCTTTACTGCGCGCTCAAGCTGCCGCATGACAAGCACGTAACTGTCATAACGAAGGCAGGTCTTGAGGAATGCGATTCGTGGCTCGCGCAAGGCGGCATCTGCGTGCTGTTAAACGAGCAGGATTACGATGCATATTATGAAGACACCCTAAGAGCGGGACATTATCAGAACGACAGAAGCTCCGTCGATATTATGATAAGGTCCTCAAGGGAGCTTATAAAGGATCTTGTTAGCTACGGCGTTGAATTTGAAAGAGATAAGAACGGAGAGCTTATCTTTACGAAGGAGGGCGCTCATTCGGCCCCGCGCATACTCTTCCACGAGGACGTTACGGGCAAGGAGATAACGAGCACTCTGCTTGAGGCGGTACAGAAGCTGCCCAACGTAACTCTGTATGAGCATACGACAATGGTTGACATAATAGTTTCCGACGGCCACTGTCAGGGCATAGTAGCGCTTGTAAATCCCGACAGCGAGCTGGGAATGAGCTTCAGCGGCCCCGAGACGGACGACGGAAGGCTAATACTTGCGATGGAAGCCAAGGAGGTCGTATGGGCGTGCGGAGGCATAGGCGGGCTTTTCAAGCATTCGACCAACTTCCCGCACCTTACGGGCGACGCGCTCGGCATAGCCATAAAGCACGGCATAAGGCTTAGAGACCCCGAATACGTTCAGATACATCCGACGACGCTTTACACCGGCAAGAAGGGCAGATCGTTTCTCATTTCCGAATCGGTAAGAGGCGAGGGCGGTATACTTTTGAACAGCAAAGGCGAACGCTTCGTAGACGAGCTTCAGCCGAGAGACGTAGTAAGCAAGGCGATATTCGCCGAAATGGAAAAAACGGGCGAGAAGCACGTTTGGCTCTCTATGGAGAACATACCGAAGGAGACCATACTGCACCACTTCAGAAATATTTACGAAACGTGCTTAAAAGAAGGCTACGACGTAACGAAGGAGCCTATTCCCGTAGTACCCGCGCAGCATTACTTTATGGGCGGCGTGGACGTAAACAGCGACAGCAGGACCTCCATGCCTCAGCTTTACGCAGTAGGCGAGACGAGCTGCAACGGCGTACACGGCGCGAACAGACTTGCAAGCAATTCTCTTTTGGAAAGCCTCGTGTTCGCTCAACGCGCGGCAAACAGGATACGCGAGGAGTTTGACGACAAGAAGGTAGATCCCGAGGCGACGAAGCAGACGGATCTTACGCGCTACAGAAATACGGGCAAACTGTTTGAAGATTATAAGGCAAGTATTCTCAAGGAAGTTGAAAGGATAGAGATATGAACGAGATAACGATAAAGCTCCAGGCTGACAGACTTATAAAGATGGCACTTGAGGAGGATATTACGAGCGAGGATATTTCCACAAACTGTGTAATGCCCGAAAAATGCGCGGGATGCGTTGACCTTATTTCGAAGCAGAAGGGCATAATTGCGGGACTTCCCGTTTTCGCGCGCGTATTTACGCTTTTGGATCCCGAGTCGCGCACCGAGTTTTTCGTTTCCGACGGCGACGAGGTGAGCGAGGGACAGCTTCTCGCCGTAGTACACGCCGATATCCGCGTGCTGCTTTCGGGTGAGAGGACGGCGCTTAATTATCTGCAGAGAATGAGCGGCATAGCGACTTATACGCGCGATGTCGTAAAGCTTCTCGAGGGAAGCAAAACAACGCTTCTCGATACGAGAAAGACTACGCCCAACAACAGGCTGTTTGAAAAATACGCAGTGCGCACGGGCGGCGGTTCAAATCACAGATTCAATCTTTCCGACGGCGTTATGCTTAAAGACAATCACATTGCGGCGGCGGGAGGAGTTAAAAAGGCCGTGGCTATGGCAAAGGCGTATGCGTCATTCGTTCATAAAATAGAGGTCGAAACGGAAAATCTTGATATGGTCAGAGAGGCCGTTGAAGCGGGAGCAGATATAATAATGCTTGACAATATGGACCACGCGACCATGGCCGAGGCGATACGCATTATAGACGGAAGAGCAAAGACCGAATGTTCGGGAAATGTTACGAGAGAAAACATTGCAAAGTTGAAAGACGTCGGCGTGGACTATATCTCAAGCGGCGCCCTTACGCATTCGGCGCCGATACTCGATATTTCCATGAAGCATCTTAGGCAGGAGGGTTGAATTGAGCAAGCTCAGGACAGAAGAAAGAAGGAACAGGATACTACAGACTATTGAAGCAAGCGCCGTACCGCTGTCCGGAAGCTGCCTTGCCGATATGTTCGGCGTGAGCAGACAGGTCGTAGTGACGGATATTGCAATTCTGCGCAGCCGACACCCGAACCTCATGTCTACGAGCAGGGGCTATCTTATGCTGCGCGCCGACAAATGCCGCCGCGTTTTTAAGGTGACCCATACCGATGAACAGACGGAGGACGAACTTGTCTCTATAATCGAGCTGGGCGGCCGCGTAATGGACGTTTTTGTGGATCATAAGGTCTACGGCACGATACGAAAGCCGCTTGATATCGGCTCGAAGCGCGATATAGACAATTTTCTTTCGGACCTTAAGAGCGGCGTATCCACACCTCTTAAAAACATAACGAACGGCTATCATTTTCATACGATAGAAGCCAAGTCCGAAGAGCTTCTTGACGAGATAGAAGAGAGCCTTTTAAAAAAAGGATATCTTATTGAAAGCCTTAAAGCCGTTGTTATGTACGAACCGAAGAATTACAGCAGTATGTAAGAGATGGGCTGCAGCGAAATAAAAAATCGCTGCAGCCGCTTTTTTTAGAAATGCGATCCAAAAAATTGCGGCTCCCCTGTGTAGGGGAAGCCGCAATTAGCATATCAAGTGACCGATGCGTTGTTTTTGTATCCTAATTTATATCAAATTCGATGGCGTCGCACTTCGCGCCGAATGTACCGGCGTCGAGCCAGATCACCTTCGCTTTCTCGCCCGCGCCCAGTTCTACAGTGCCGGAGCGGTCCAATATCTTTAGGCCCATCATCTTTCTTCCGTATTTATCATACGAGGCGATGAAGACGGGGGCGAGAGACGAAACGTCGCCCGAAACGGTGAAGGAGGAACCCGAGCGTATCACTTTGACGGCTTCGGCCGGATCGTCGGCCCGGCGTATTATCATGCCGCCCAGGCAGTGGAGCGCGGCGTTCGTCAGATCGTCGTTTGCATAGCCTATGCTTATTTTGTTCCAGTCGTCCTCGGCGCCTGCGTAATATACGTCGGTAAGGTTCTGGCATCCCCAGAATGCATACTGGTCTATGTATTTTATACGGGCCGGTATGTAGATCTCCTCAAACGGACAGAACCAGAAGGCAAGCTCATCTATGACCTGCACGCTTTTCGGTATCTCGATATACATAAGGGACTTGCAGCCGTAAAAGGCGGCGCGATCTATGCGCTCGATCCCCTCGGGCAGTCTTACATACGTAAGGGCTTCGCATTCCTGAAGCGCCGATTCTCCAATGAACGTGACATTTTCGGGGATATCTATCGCCGCAAGGGACACACACTCCCAAAACGCGCCGCCTCCTATATACGTTACGCTTTCGGGGATACCGACGCTCTTTAGCGCTCCGCAGCCGTAAAACGTAAAATCGCCGACTCTTTCTATGCCTTCGGGCAGATCTACAGACGTAAGGGAAGCGCAACCTGAAAACGCATAATCGGCGACGCAGGTCACGCCGTCTTTGAACGTAAATTCAGTTATGCTTTTATCCTTTACGGCGATCAGCGCGTTCCCCATATAGAGCGCGTCGTTTTCCCAATTTGACTCGTCATTATAATACGCCGTGCCGTCAAACGCATTGCCGCCGACGCGGGTCACGCCGGACGGGAAGCCGACATCTTTTAAGGACGAGCATACCCAGAACGCGCAGCGGTCTATATCGGTCACGCCTGCCGGTATATCTATGCTCTCAAGATACACACATTCATAGAACGCATATTCTCCTATACGGGTAAGAGTGGAAGGCAGGCTTACTGATTTAAGCGAGTGGCAGCTTGCGAACATATCGTCCGAGACCTCCGTAATACCCTCGGAGAGTTTGACAGTCGAAAGAGCAGGGCAGTTGGCGAGGGCGGCCTCGCCTATGCTTGTCACTGTAGACGGAATGCTTACAGACTTTATAAAATCGCAGCTGTCAAAAGCCGAGTGGCCGAGCTCTGTTACGCCCTCGGGTATCACGACGGCCAAAAGCCCGTCACAGTCGTAAAACGCCCCTTCGCCTACAACAGTCACGCCTGACGGGATAGTGTATTCGCCTTCTCGGCCCGTAGGATAGCGCACCAGCGTTTTTTTATCTTTTGAAAAAACGATGCCGTCCTCCGACATATAAGCGGTGTTCGCCGCGTCAACGCTTATCGAGGTAAGGCTTTTGCAGCCCCACAAAGCGGGCAGCTCCCCCGTAAGGCTTGCGGGAAAAGAAACGGTCGTCAGCGCTTCGCAGCCGTTGAGGGCGGTCAGGCCTATCCCTGTCACGCCCTCGCCGATTTCTATTGAGGCAAGATGATCGCATCCGTAAAACGTGTCGTCCTCGATGTAGCCGACGCTGCCCGGGATGCTTACGGTGGGCATGTTCCAACTGCCTGAGAACGCCCCTGAGCCGAGGGACGTTACGCTGTCGGGGATATTGACAGACTGAAGCTTGGGGCAGTTTGCAAACGCATAGCTTCCGATGGTCTCAACGCCGTCGGAAAGCTCTATGGTCCTAAGAACGGCGCATTGCTCGAAAGCGCTGCTTCCTATTGTTTTTACGCTTTTCGGTATAACGACCGTTTTCATAATATTATGCTCGCGAAACGCATAATCGCCTATGGCCGTCACGGGCAGGCCGTCTATCTCCTGTGGAATATTCACGGCTGTCACGCTCAGGCCTGCGGACGTTATAGTTATTTCACCGTCGTTTATTTCATAATATATAGAGCCTGTCTCCACGGGATAAGACAGCTCGTCCTCGGCAAGTCCTGCGGCGGGGAGCATGACGAGAAGCATACAAAGAGCCAAAGCAATACTTATTATTCTCTTTTTCATAACGCCTTTCCTTCTTTCGTCGTTTTATCCCTGTAACGGGCATTTTGTTTTATATGAAAGCATTATCTGCAAAGCCAGTTTCGAAGTATCATGGACATCTGGGCCCTTGTCACGCTGCCGGCGGGGGCGAAGCTTCCGTCGGCATTGCCGTTAAAAATCCCGTATGACGCCGCCCAGCTTACAGCCTCTTTATATTCCCGTGAAATATTCTGAGAATCGGTGAATTTTTCGATATCGGCTCTTTTTGACGTATCGAGGTTTAAAAACTTTGCGCAGTTATACATTGATGCGGCAAGCTCCTCGCGGCTTATGGGGTCGTCGGGCCTGAAGCTGCCGTCTTCAAACGATGAGAGTATGCCCGCCTCATCAGCCCATGCGGCGGATCTGAACCACCATTCCGAA
The DNA here is from genome assembly GCA_017405765.1 of Clostridia bacterium. NCBI lineage: Bacteria > Bacillati > Bacillota > Clostridia > Clostridia bacterium. Next base: position 8,448 of record JAFQZS010000042.1, on the reverse strand, counting down.
CCGTTTGAATCGGTAAACTTTCCGGCGGACTTGGGATCGGGATCTTTGGCCAACCTGCAAAGAAGAGTTACGGCCATTGCTCTGCTTATATTTGCGTCCGGGGCAAATTCGCTTTCCGAAACGCCTCTCATCAGGCCGTTAAGATACGAATAATACACACTGCCGGAAAACCACGCTTCGCCTCTTACGTCAGTGAAATTCTGATAGTCCTTCGCGATCTCGTCGGTGTTTTTTGCGTGGATAAGATCGGGCTGTGTATTTATGCCGTTTTTATTGTCCGTTTCGGTTATTTCTTCAAGATACGCGCCTATCGGAGTGCCGTTCATTCGGCAGGATCTGCTTATAAGCATGGACTGACTTGAAATATCGGCGCCCTTTACAAAATAGTTGCCAAGGGTACCCCTTGCCCCAGCGCCCGCCATGAGGATCTTATAGCCCGTGTTCTCTAAAATGATCTTGTCGCCTTCGGCGCTTCTCTCTGAATAAGGGTAGGCGACCGTTTCGGGCGTTTTGCCCGTCCATCCGTTGATGCATTGTACGGCCAGGTCATAATCCTTTTTAACGACTTCGGCAAACGCCTCCGCCGATTCGTTTTCATTCATGCGCATGCCTACGCGGCCGCCCGTGCCGTAAACGTGAAGGCCGTATGTGTGAGAGCATATATTTATTTCTCCGCTTCTCTGCATTTCGGCAAGCTCCTCCCAGGTGCAGTAGGGGGCGGGATCATTGTCTCTTGTTTTGCCCGCATAAAAATCGTCCCATGCGGCGTCGATGCGCGCGCCGATTATATTGAAATCGGCGCACATATTGTATTTTTTAAGAAGCGGCCATGCGTTCGTGTAAACGCCCCATGTGCCGTCGTCGATGGATATGATGACAGCCTTTTGAGGCAGGCTTTTTTTGCCCTCGAGGTGACGTAAAAGATCGTCGGAGGTCACGGTGATCCAGCCGTTGTTTTTAAGCCATATCAGATCCTCCTCGAAGTCCTTCGGAGATATGGAGTATTCCTCAAACTCAACGCCGTTTTTTATATCCTCGTCGGATATGAAATTGTGGTACATGATAACGTAAACCGAGGAAATATCCTCGGGAGAAACGACCGGCGAAAAGGGCTCAAGGAGACTTGTATCATTATTTGCCGCGTCGCTTTTTTGGAGCTTATAATAATATTTGTTCGGATACTTTGCCGTATCGTCACGAAAGGAACCGCTGTTTGAGCTCCCTATATATTCGTAGTCCCCGTTGGGGCTGTCGCTTCTAAAAACGTTATACTCGGGGTTTTCGCTGTTATCCCATAAAAGCACCGCGCTGCCGGGATCCTGCCATACCGCCCTGTTGACCGCGCCGGCGTTTACGCCGAGGGAGAGGCATAATAGCAAAACCAAGATCATCGAAAACACACTTTTTTTCATTTAACTATCCTTGTCCTTCAATATTGTTTTTATCGGAAATTAAAATCGACATTAAAACTTCTTTAATAAGTATACAGCACATTCGCAATTATTTCAACAAAGAACAAAAAACGGGTCGCGGCGAAAACAGTACGGCTTTATTTGACCTTGCGGATACAGAGTGGTATAATAAATATATTATTTATTCATAAACGAAGAAAGAAGGATAAAAAATGAAAAAGCTTATTATCTCTTTACTTATATTCGCGATGATAATCATATCCTGCGCTTGCGGAACGCAGAAAAGCGAAACTGCCGACACGGCGGCGGAAACGGAAACGAAACAGACAACCGAAACCAAAGTGCCCGACAAGTCTATGAGCGAAAAAGCGGCCTCGGAGGATTATTCCGCGCTTGCAGGAACGTGGCAGGAGGGACAGACCGAAAACGTTATAACCGTATACGAGAACGGCGGCTTTATGATGGACGGCACGATGGGTCATTACGACGGATATCTCGTCTACAGCGAGGAAGAGGACGAGAACAATATGTGGGCGCCCGTTCCAAGGTACGATATGTATCTTGAGAACAACGAGCCGTTAGAGGGCGCAAGTCTTTCGTTCGACGAAAATCACCCCGGACAGCTCGTTTTCGCAATGGGCGCGGGCGCGGATCTTTACGACAGAGCGGGAGTGGGAAATATGGCGAGCGCGGACGACGAGCTGTATGTTCAGGATATCGAATACGCGACAGTTGCCTATATCAACGAATATTCTTATACGCTCGAAGCCGAAGGGCCGAAAACGGAGCTTATATTCTTTACGGATAATAGCTTAAAGGAGCTTACGCTTTTGTCGCTTACGTTTGTGGATGCAGACGAGGACGGAAATATTGTTTTCTCAACAGAGGAGCTTTATACGGTACCCGAATTTACTCCGCAGGACGCGCTGATATTTGAAACGACATTTTTCGGTACGATACCTAACAACGGCTTCTCGTATGTAAACGAGCAGGGCGTTAAAAAGTATTTCACTATTGAACAAAGCGGCATGGACGGCTCGCTTCAACTTATCGCCTTTACACCGGCGCAGTAAAGTGTAAAAACCGAAGGCTTTCGCGTTTCGCGGAAGCCTTTGCCTTAATAAGAGGGGAGGCCGACGGATAATTTGGACTTATCGAAAATAATACTCTTCGACGGCATGAGCGGCGTCGAAACAGACGAATGCTGCCGCGCGCTGGGCGCGCATGAGAAGAAGTATAAAAGGGGCGATATAATAATGCACGCAGGCGCTACCGCCGAAAATATGGGCGTTGTGATTTCGGGCAGCGTCACAATTGAAAGCGTAGACGTTTGGGGCAACTGCACGATTTTGAGCCACGTGGGGGAGAAAGGCTTTTTTGCGGAGACTTACGCGCTCTTAAATGACGAAGTTATGCTGGTAGACGTGCGCGCGAACGAAGACTGCCGCATTATGTTCTTAAATATGAGAAGGCTTCGCCCCGAACGTGAGGACGCGGCAAGCTGGCAAAGAAAACTGACGGCAAACCTGCTTACTATATCGCTTCATAAAAATCTCGCGCTCTCGCGGCGCAGCTTTCACACGGCTCCGAAAACGATAAGAAGGCGGCTCCTTTCGTATCTTAGCGGCATGGCGCTGAAAACGCGCAAAACCGAATTCGATATACCGTTTGACCGCAGCCAGCTTGCCGATTATCTGAACGTTGAGCGCACCGCGCTTTCCAAGGAGCTGTCGAAAATGCAGAGAGACGGCATAATATCGTTTAAAAAGAACCGCTTTAAGCTGCTTGACACGAATGAAAAGATTTGACGATTTCATCGTTTTGGCCTTTTTTGACAGCCTGAATTATAAAATAATTGAAAAAATGAATAATACGTGATAAAATATATTTTATACACACATACTCAGTTTAATTTGGAGGTAGACTTTCATGGGAGAGAAATTTTACATCACTACGCCGATATATTTTCCGTCGGCTAAGCTGCACATAGGACATTCGTACTCCACCGTGGCGTGCGACGCCATCGCGCGCTATAAGCGAATGCGCGGCTACGACGTGATGTTTCTTACCGGAACCGATGAGCATGGCCAGAAGATAGAGAGAAACGCTCAGGCTGCCGGTGTTACGCCCAAGGAATATGTTGACGATATAGTTGCGTCTATAAAAGACCTATGGAAGCTTTTCGACATCTCGAACGACCGCTTTATCCGCACGACGGACGAATACCACGAAAAGGCCGTTCAGAAGATATTTGAGAAGCTCTACGAAAAGGGCGATATATACAAGAGCACTTACGAGGGCTGGTACTGCACGCCGTGCGAGTCCTTCTGGACAGAGCATCAGCTTGAAAACGGCAAATGCCCCGACTGCGGACGCGACGTCGAGCTTACGAAAGAGGAAAGCTATTTCTTCAAGCTCTCAAAGTACAACGACCGCCTTATAGAGCTTATAGAGAACAATCCCAACTTCATTCTGCCCCAGAGCCGTGCGAACGAAATGCTCCAGAACTTCCTTCGTCCCGGACTTGAGGATCTTGCCGTTTCGAGGACCTCGTTCAAATGGGGCATACAGGTTCCTTTCGACGAAAAGCATATAATATACGTTTGGATAGACGCGCTCTCGAATTACATCACCGCGATGGGCTATCTGTCGGACGACGACTCCGACTTCAAAAAATACTGGCCTGCCGACGTTCACGTAATGGCAAAGGAGATAGTGCGCTTCCATACGATAATATGGCCAGCTATGCTCATGGCGCTCGATCTGCCGCTTCCCAAGCAGGTGTTCGGTCACGGCTGGCTCGTGCTAGACGGCGGAAAGATGAGCAAGTCGAAGGGCAACGTGGTCGACCCCGTCGTATTATGCGAAAAATACGGCACTGACGCAATAAGATACTTCCTGCTCAGAGAAGTGCCGTTCGGACAGGACGGCGTATTCTCTAACGAAGCGCTTATAAACCGCATCAATTCCGACCTTGCGAACGATCTCGGAAACCTCGTTTCGCGCACGGTTGCAATGGTCATAAAATACTTCGGCGGCACTCTGCCGGCTTCGCGCCGCGCCGAGCCGATAGACGACACGCTTTTGGCGCTTGCCGCAGAGGTGCGCGAAAAAATGTGCGAGCATATGGACAGCTTCAACTCGCCGCTTGCGCTCACCGAGATTTGGCGCTTCGTATCGCGCACCAATAAATATATCGACGAGACGGCGCCGTGGGTGCTTGCAAAGAACGAAGACGACCGCGACAGACTTGCAACGGTTTTGTACAACCTCTGCGAGAGCATTCGCCATATAGCCGTAATGATAGCGCCCTTCATGCCCACGACCTCGAAAAAGATACTAGAGCAGATAGGCGCAGAGGACGACGCGCTTTCGTCGTTTGAAAGCCTTTATACGTTCGGAGCTTCGTCGCCCGAGCTGACCGTTAAAAAGGGCGAGGTGCTTTTCCCGCGCATCGACCTTAAAAAAGAGCTTGCCGAGCTTGAAGCGGCGAAAAAGTAAGAGGTAAGACGTATGCTGTTTGACACACACGCGCACTACGACGACAGAAAGTTCGATCCCGACCGCGACGAGCTTTTATCGTCCATGCCCTCGCACGGGGTATCGCTCATATTAAATCCCGGCTGCGACGCCGGATCCTCGAAAAAAGCCGTAGAGCTTTCAGAGAAGTATCCGTTCGTATACGCCGCCGTCGGCACTCATCCGCACGAGGCGGACGCGGCCACAGAGGAGGATATGGCGCTTTACGCCGAGCTTTCTAAGCTTGAGAAGGTGAAGGCGATAGGCGAGATAGGGCTTGATTATTATTACGATATGTCCCCGCGCGACGTGCAGAAAAAATGGCTCGACCGCCAGCTTTCGCTTGCAGGAGAGCTTTCGCTGCCCGTTATAATCCACGAGCGCGAAGCCGCCGCAGACGTTTTTGCGGCGATAAAAAAGCACGCGCCGAAGGTGCGCGGCGTTTATCACTGCTATTCGGGCAGTTGGGAAATGGCGCGCGAGATAATAAAGCTCGGATATTATATCTCCTTTACCGGCTCGATAACGTTTGCAAACGCGCATAAGCTTAGGGAAGTCGTAAAAAAAGTGCCGCTCGAGCGCATTATGATAGAGACCGACTCGCCGTATCTTACGCCGGCGCCGTATCGCGGCAAGCGAAACGACTCCACCCGCGTTCATCTCGTGGCACAGAAAATTGCCGAGCTTCACGGCGTGGCGTACGAGGAAGTGGCGGACACGGCCATGCGAAATGGGAAAGAATTATTCGGTATAAAATAAGATCCGCCCTTTTGGGCGGGTTTCAAACTGTCGATAAACTCCGGTTTTGACACCTGCCAAGACCGGAGTTTTAGTATAAACGAGGGGATTTGTAAAAAGAAAGGGACGCTTTCTGCTTCCACTTTACCGGCTTTTTTCGGATCCGTGCCTTAAAATGATAACTCAACAGTTAGTTTGATTTTTGAGACTCGATTTTTTTGTGATAGGGTCATCACAGATCAGTATAAAGAAAAATATCCGAAAGATCGATATATTTCTGCTCAAAGCGTCCTTTTTTGGTTATCTCAAGCTTTTTTTTAAACAGCGCGTCGACCGCGCTGCCCTTGGGAAGCGAAAAAGTGACCTTCAGTCCTTCGCCCTCTTTTGAGGAAACGACTATGGTGCCCGACAACTGCTCCGTATACAGCTTCGCCGCCGCCGCATCGAACGTATCGTATGATATGATATCGCCGCCCGCGAACATTTTTTCAATTTCCGAGGCGTTTGCCAAAGCGCCCGTATCGGCAACGCACACAGCCGCATGCGAAGGCGTTTCAAACGCCGATATTTTGATCACACCGCCGTTTTTCAAGCGCTTTACGGCGTTTGAAATGAGAAGCAGCACGATGCGCTCAAACCGATATTCGTCAGCTTGTACGAAGATCCTGTTCTTTGTTGATTCTACATGTATGCTGATTTTTTTCATTTTAAGCGCCGAAGAGATCGAAGAAGCCGTCTTGTTTATAAAATCGACGGCGTCAATATTTATAATATTGTGTTTATCCTCGCTCTTTTTTTGTCCGGCCGAGCCGAAAGCTTCTATGTTCTGAGCGATTTTAAGAAGTCTGTAGCCGTTTTGCCAAACTATGTCGAGCTCTTTTTGAGACTGTCTCGTGCCGTTCTTTTTTGCAAAAAGCTCTGCTGCGGAGAATATTACGGTAAGCGGGTTGTAAAGAGAGGAAACGAGGCTCTCTATCATTTCGGCATATCGCGTTTCAAGCGGGGGATAGGCGTAACTTACGGCATACGTGCTTTTCGGGAACCTGAATATATAAAGCGCGTCCTTTCCTTTTCCGAGCGTGCAGACTTCGGCGTCGTATTCATAGAACAGTACGCGCCCGCCGGATATATCCGCATCCTTTATTATATCCGTGATATCGTATCCCGCGTCGAGGCCGGGCAGGATATGCTTTGCCGCGCCGCTTACGTATATTATCCTCATGTTCGCGTCGGTCGCTATTACCGCATCGGCCGTATCCTTTATATAGTCCAAAAAGAATTTACTAAAAGCTTTTTCGTTCATCAATTTTCTCCAAATTTATCCTTAAAGTATAGGCGCCGGCGGCGCTTATTCGTGCGTTTTTATTAAAAAACCTTGAAATACGCCAAAAAATACGCATTTTATCGGTTGTATTAGCCCCCAAGTTGGTGTAGAATACATTATAGAAATACTATATCCATCAATTATTACAATATTATTGGGAGGATTATTTATTATGAGTGTTAAAATTGGCATCAACGGTTTCGGCAGAGTAGGCAGACTCGTTTTTCGTGCGGCACTCCAGCAGCCCGAAAGATTTGAAGTTGTAGCGGTAAGCGGCGGCCCTCGTCTTACGCTTGATTATATGCTCTATAAGACCAAGTATGACTCGGTACACGGCCGCTTTAACGGCACGGTTGAGACCAAGGGCGACAACAAGCTGGTTGTAAACGGCAAGGAAGTTCTGCTCCTGCCCGGAAGCAGCCCGTCCGAGCTTCCGTGGGGCGAAGTAGGCGTTGACTACGTTATAGAGTCCTCCGGCAAGTTCCTTACCGCGGAAGGCAGCCAGGGTCACCTCGATCAGGGTGCAAAGAAGGTCCTGCTTTCGGCTCCCTCAAAAGACGGTTCTCCCACGTTCGTATTCGGCGTAAACGAGGAAAAGTACACGAAGGACATGAAGGTCGTTTCCGGCGCGTCCTGCACCACGAACTGCCTTGCTCCCGTAGCTAAGGTCTTAAACGACACGTTCGGCATAGAGAAAGGCCTTATGACCACCGTTCACGCTGCAACGGCAAGCCAGCTCACCGTTGACGGAACCTCGAAGAAGGACTGGCGTCTCGGACGCGCTACGATGGGAAACATTATTCCTTCGTCCACCGGTGCGGCAAAGGCGGTAGGTCTCGTTATTCCCGAATTAAAGGGCAAGCTTACCGGTATGTCCTTCAGGATCCCCACGCTCGACGTTTCCGTAGTTGACCTCACCGTGAACTTAAAGAAGTCTGCAACTTATGAAGAAGTCTGCGCGGCTATGAAGGAAGCGAGCGAAGGCAAATTAAAGGGCATCTTAGGCTATACCGAGGAAGACGTTGTATCGTCCGACTTCGTAGGCGACGCACGCACCTCCATATTTGACGCCAAGGCAGGCATAATGCTCGACGACAAGTTCGTAAAGGTAGTTTCCTGGTACGACAATGAGTGGGGCTATTCAAACAAGCTGCTTGAGCTTATCGCTCACATGGCAAAAGTTGATGCACAGTAATTTTTAATAAGTCGACCGGCGGCGTTCTTGCCGCCGGTTTTCTTTTTGATATTTTATTACAGAATTCGACTTTTTTCAACATCAAAAACGAGAGATGATAAATATATTGAAAAACGCGCGCCCAAATAAAACCGCACGTTCGGCACAAAAAAACAGCGAGGCGTTTTGCCTCGCTGTTTTTTTATTGATCTGTATCTGCTTATTTTGCCATCTGGATGAGAAGCTCGCCTGCCTTTACGGACTGGCCTTCCTTTATGTAT
>JAFQZS010000041.1 GCA_017405765.1 Clostridia bacterium | reverse complement strand
GCGGCTTTTGTTACTCCGTTCTTCTCTGAATACTTGATTACCTGTTGACGGAAATGCGCGCCAGATGCTAAACTGGTCATGGAAATTCATCTCTTTCATGGCTGATTTGTGTGGTAACTTCATCATACCATGTTCGAGTTGGATTTCCATTCTCTTTTGTCACATATCATTTGTACCATAACAATTCTACAAAAAAACGACATGTTTCTAAAAAAGCATACCCAAACAAAGAGCTTGAAGACGGTAAAAAACTGCGTGGCTAAAAAAGCCACGCTCAAACTTTGGGCGCGGCCTTTTTAGAAAGAGTATTAGAATAAGCATACGGCATCTTTTATCACACTACGCTGTATAAAAGCTTTGAATAAGCAGGATAGGGCCATTCGCATTCCGGCATCATGCTCTCAAGCTCATCGGAGACTGTGCGAAGCTCAAGCATTGCGGTAAATATCGTATCGTGATGATATTTCGCACATTCCAACTCTTCGCTCATATCCTTTGCGTTAATAACGGCTTCCTCAAGGCTTGTAAGCTTGTTGTAAAGGCAGACAGAGAGCGCCGAAAGCTTCTCTGTGAGCTTTGTTTCAAGACTGTTATCGACGCCGATCTTATTCTTAGTCTTTACAAGCTCGGAAAGCTTTGCCTCATAGCCGAGCACTGAGGGAAGGACGGCCTTTTTTATCATGTCTATCATTGTAAGCGCTTCGATATGTATAGTCTTAGTATAGTTTTCAAGATATATCTCATAGCGCGATTCTATCTCGGCACGGCTTAAAACGTGATGACGTTCAAAAAGAGAGATGTTCTTTTCACTGAGCATATAGGGCAGCGCCTCCGGCGTTGACTTTAAATTGAGAAGTCCGCGGCGCGCAGCTTCCTCTACCCATTCATCGGAGTAATTGTTACCGTTGAATACTATTCTCTTATGCTTCGAGAGCGTGCGCCGTATAAGGGCGGTCACATCTTTTGAAAGATCCTCGCTCTTTTCAAGCTCGTCGGCAAATTGGCCGAACACCTCGGCGGCTATCGTATTGAGCACGATATTCGGTCCCGATACCGAAAGGGCGGAGCCGGGCATGCGAAACTCGAATTTGTTGCCGGTAAAGGCGAACGGAGAGGTGCGGTTTCTGTCAGTCGTATCCTTTTGGAAGTGTGGCAGCACCTGCGCGCCCGTTTCCATATTGATATGCGCGGAGGAATTGTAGGAAGTACCGTTTTCTATTGAATCGAGTACAGCCGAAAGCTCGTCGCCCAAGAACATCGATACTATGGCCGGAGGAGCTTCGTTCGCGCCCAGACGGTGATCGTTTCCGGCGGAAGCCACGGTTATGCGTAAAAGGTCCTGGTATTCGTCCACGGCCTTTATAACGGCGGTGAGGAAAAGAAGGAATTGCGCATTTTTTTCGGGAGTGTCTCCGGGCTCCAAAAGGTTTTTGCCGGTATCGGTAGATATAGACCAGTTGTTGTGCTTGCCTGAGCCGTTTACGCCCGCAAACGGCTTTTCGTGTATGAGGCATGCCATATCGTGCCTGTCGGCAATGCGCTTCATAAGCTCCATCGTGAGCTGATTGTGATCCGTCGCCACATTTGTTTCGCTGTATATGGGCGCAAGCTCGTGCTGAGCGGGAGCGACCTCATTGTGCTTGGTTTTAGCAAGCACGCCCAGCTTCCAAAGCTCGCGGTCAAGATCCTTCATATATGCCGAAACTCTCGGCTTTATCGCGCCGAAGTAGTGATCCTCCATCTCCTGCCCCTTCGGCGGGCGCGCGCCGATAAGCGTTCTTCCGCAGAAAATAAGGTCGGGACGTGCAAGGAAAGCTTTTTTATCCACAAGAAAATATTCCTGTTCGGGACCGACTGTCGTGATAACGCGCTTGACGTCTTCATTGCCGAAAAGGCGAAGGATGCGCATGGCCTGACGGTCGAGCGCCTCCATGGAGCGCAAAAGAGGCGTCTTTTTATCGAGCGCTTCACCGGAGTATGAGCAAAACGCCGTAGGTATGCAAAGCGTGTCGTCCTTTATAAAGGCGTAGGAGGTGGGGTCCCATGCGGTATAGCCTCGCGCTTCGAACGTAGCCCTAAGGCCGCCGGAGGGGAAGCTTGACGCGTCGGGCTCTCCCTTTACAAGCTCCTTGCCGGAAAACTCCATAATAACGGAGCCGTGTCCGTCTGGAGCAATGAAGCTGTCGTGTTTTTCTGCCGTTATGCCGGTCATCGGCTGGAACCAATGCGTAAAATGAGTAGCTCCCTTTTCTATTGCCCAATCCTTCATGGCGCTTGCAACGACCATTGCAACGTCTTTTTCAAGGTGCCTGCCGCTTTCTATCGTCTTTTTAAGCGCCTTATACGTGTCCTTTGGCAGCCGCGCGCGCATTACGTTGTCGTTAAATACCATGCTGCCGAATATTTCAGGGATATTGTTCATTTTTGCGTCTCCTCTCTTATAATAACTCAATGCCCGACGACTTGCATTCGTCAAGCGTTTTGTCGTCCCATATAGATACCTGCACTTCTCCTATGTGCGCTTTTTCCAAAATAAGCATGCATAATCTCGATTGGCCTATTCCGCCGCCCATTGTCAGCGGGAGAGTGCCATCCAAAAGAAGCTTATGGAACATAAGCTTTCTGCGCTCGTTATGTCCCGATTTGTCAAGCTGATATGAAAGCGAGTCGGCGTCGACGCGTATGCCCATGCTCGACACTTCAAACGCGCAGCCAAGTGTCTCGTTCCAGAAAAGTATGTCGCCGTTTAGGCGCCAGTCGTCGTAATCGGGGGCGCGTCCGTCGTGCGCTTTGCCGTCTGCGAGCGTGTCGCCTATATGCATGATAAAGGCCGTTTTATGCTCGCGCACATAAGCGTTTTCACGTTCTTTGGGCGTCTTGTCCGGGTACATTTTTAAAAGCTCCTCTGAGCTTATGAACGAAACGTCGCGCGAAAGCGAGGTCATCAGCGCGGGGAAGAAGTCGTTTATGCGCTCCTTGGCGGTGCATATCGAGTCAACAATCCTTATGACTATCTCCTTTAAGTATTCTTCATTGCGGGAACGCCTGTCTATTATCATTTCCCAGTCCCACTGATCTACATAGATCGAGTGGAGGTTGTCAAGTTCCTCGTCGCGGCGTATGGCGTTCATATCGGCGTAAAGTCCTTCGCCGACGGAGAAGCCGTATTTATACAGCGCCATGCGCTTCCACTTTGCAAGCGAGTGAACGACAGCTCCGACGCCCCCCGTTTCCTTTATATCAAAGCTGACTGCACGTTCCGTGCCGTTCAGATCATCGTTGAGGCCGGTATCGGGATCGACAAAAAGCGGCGCGGATACGCGTGAAAGATTGAGCGCGCGCCTCAGGTTATCTTCAAATATGCGTTTTGTAAGACCGATGGCCTTTTGCGTATCGTAAACGGAAAGTCTGCTTTTATAGCCTTCGGGTATTATTAGTCTGCTCATTTTTGCTCACCTCAAATTTTTTATAAAAAACAAAAAAACGCCGTGCGTGGTATGTCCACACACAGCGTCTTTGCTGTTTACGGTGACATTGTAGCACGGCCGTTTTTCATTTGTCAACCCTTTTTTTAAAAATCTTCATTCAAGGAAAAAATGAGCGCAGGTTTACATAAATATAAAAATCTTTAAAAACTCTTGACAAGAGACATTTTCGGGTATATACTGACTTCACAATGAACAAAGGCGTTCATTCGAACACACGACATACGTGCGTTCGGGTGAGCGCCTTTTTTGTTTTTTGATCGCGGAGGTGCAAAAAATGAATGACATAAAAAAAGAGGGAGAGATACGTATTCCATCCGGCTGCGCCATTTCGGGGATCTTCTCCCGCTCGGGCAGAAGGTTTTCGGGCGAGAGCATAATACGCTCGATAGAGGTAATGCATGACCGCTCAAACGGACTGGGCGGCGGCTTTGCGGGCTACGGCATATATCCGGAGTATAAGGATTATTACGCCTTTCACATATTTTATGACACTCTCAAGGCAAAGCGTGAGTGCGAAGAGTTTTTGGAGCGTCACTTTGACATTATAAACCTTTCGAAAATACCGACCAAAAAAGTTAAAGAGATAACTAACGAGCCGCTTATCTGGCGTTATTTCGTGCTGCCGCTGCCTACTAAGCTTGCGGAGAGCCAGCTTTCGGAGGAGGAATTCGTGGTAAAATGCGTTTTTCGCATAAATACGGATATCGACGGCGCTTATATCTTTTCGTCGGGCAAGAACATGGGCGTTTTCAAGGCCGTCGGCTTTCCCGAGGATGTGGGGCGCTTTTATCGTCTCGAAGAATACGAGGGCTACTGCTTCACCGCTCACGGACGATACCCCACGAATACGCCGGGCTGGTGGGGAGGCGCGCACCCGTTTGCGCTTTTAGATTATTCAATAGTCCATAACGGCGAGATATCGTCATACGATGCGAACCGTCGCGCAATAGAGATGTATGGCTACAAGTGTACGCTTCAGACGGATACGGAGGTAATAACGTACATATTCGATTATCTGCACAGAAAAGTGGGTCTTACGCTTTCCGAAGTGGCGTCGGTCGTTGCCGCGCCCTTCTGGCAAACGATAGAGCAGATGGACAAGCCCGAGAGAGAACGCCATGAATATCTCAGAGATATGTTCGCGTCTCAGCTTATTACAGGCCCGTTTTCGATACTCGTGGGTTTTAACGGCGGACTTATGGCTTTAAACGACAGGCTGAAGCTTCGCTCGATGGTAGTGGGAGAAAAGGGCGATATGGTATATATGGCAAGCGAAGAGTCCGCCATAAGGATAATAGAGTCGGACCTTGACTCTATACGCGCTCCGCGCGGAGGCGAGGCAGTAATCGTAACGCTTGACAAGAACGCGTCGGAGGTGTAAAAAATGGCAATACAGTTTATGTACCCCGAATACGAGGTCTTAAGAGATCCCGACAGATGCATAAGATGCCGCGTGTGCGAGCGTCAGTGCGCAAACGAAGTGCATACGTATCTGCCCGAAAAGGACAGGATGATATCGGACGATTTAAAGTGCGTCAACTGCCACCGCTGCGCAACGCTCTGCCCCACGCGCGCGATAAAGATAGTAAAATCGCCGCATACGTTCAAGGAGAACGCGAACTGGGGACAAAAGGAGATAACGGAAATATACAAGCAGGCGTCGAGCGGCGGCGTGCTTCTTTCAAGCATGGGCAATCCCGAGAAGTATCCCGTATACTTCGACAAGATGCTTCTTAACGCGTCTCAGGTCACCAATCCTTCGATAGACCCGCTTCGCGAGCCTATGGAAACGCGCGTATTTTTGGGCGGCAAGACACACGAGATAAAGCGCGACGAAAACGGCAGGCTCATCCCGATAAAGAGAGTGAAGCTTGAGCTTTCGATGCCCGTAATGTTCTCGGCCATGAGCTACGGCTCGATAAGCTACAACGCGCACGAGTCGCTTGCGCGCGCCGCACGCGAACTCGGAATATTCTACAACACCGGCGAGGGCGGCCTTCATGAGGACTTCTATCAATACGGAAGCAATACGATAGTACAGGTTGCATCGGGACGCTTCGGCGTTCATAAGAAGTACCTCGACACGGCGGCCGCAATAGAGATAAAGATAGGCCAAGGCGCAAAGCCCGGCATAGGCGGCCATCTGCCGGGCGAAAAGATAGTGGGCGACGTTTCGCGCACGCGCATGGTGCCCGAGGGCGCCGACGCGATATCGCCCGCGCCGCACCATGACATATATTCGATTGAGGATCTGCGCCAGCTCGTATATTCGCTCAAGGAGGCGACGAATTACACGAAGCCCGTATTCGTAAAGATAGCCGCCGTTCACAACATCGCGGCCATTGCGAGCGGTATCGCGAGAAGCGGCGCCGACGTTATAGCGATAGACGGCTTCAGAGGCGGCACGGGCGCGGCTCCGACGAGGATACGCGACAACGTGGGCATACCGATAGAGCTTGCTCTTGCGTCGGTAGATACGCGGCTTAGGGAAGATGGCATACGCGACCGCGTGTCGCTCGTTGTTGCGGGCAGCATAAGAAGCAGCGCGGACGTATTCAAGGCCGTGGCATTAGGCGCGGACGCCTGCTACATCGGTACGGCGGCGCTTCTGGCACTCGGCTGCCACTTATGCCGCACGTGTCAGACGGGCAGGTGTAACTGGGGCATTGCAACGCAGCGTCCCGACCTTGTAAAGCGCTTAAATCCCGATTTGGGGTATCAGCGGCTCGTAAACCTTCTCACCGCGTGGAACCACGAGATAAAGGAACTTATGGGCGGTATGGGCATAAATTCCATAGAAAGCCTTAAAGGTAACCGCCTTATGTTAAGAGGCGTTGGGCTTAACGAAAAGGAGCTTAAGATCTTGGGCATAAAGCATGCGGGAGAATAGGAGGGCGTATTGTGAAAAGGATATATGTTAATGAAAAATGGTGTTTGGGCTGTCATTTGTGCGAATACAACTGCGCGTTCTCAAATTCGGGCGGCAGGGATATGGCCACCACGCTTATGGGCGCAAGTATCCGGCCCAATATAAGAGTTGAAGAGGGAGAGGGCGTGTGCTACGCTGTTTCGTGCCGCCACTGCGAGGATCCGCTCTGCGTCAAGGGCTGCATAGGCGGGGCGCTCTCGATTGAGAACGGCGTTATCGAGATAGACAAGAGTAAATGCATACACTGCTACACCTGCATTGTCATGTGCCCCTACGGGGCGGTAATGCCGTCCGAGGACGGCGCCGTGCAGAAGTGCGAGCTGTGCATAAAGACGAAAAAAGGAACGCCCGCCTGCGTTGCAGGCTGTCCGAACGGCGCTATAGTATTTGAAGAGAGGTGAGCCGAAGGTGAAATACGTAATAATAGGAAACGGCCCTGCGGCCATTGGCGCGATAGAGGGGATAAGAAAGAAGGACCAAAAGGGCGCCATAACGCTCATATCGAAGGAGCCGCATCACACGTATTCGCGGCCTCTTATATCGTATCTCCTTTTGGGCAAGACCGACGAGGAGAAGATGAAATACCGCCCCGACGGCTTTTATAAGGATAACGGCGTCGACGTCATGCTCGGCGTTGCGGCCGAAAGCATCGACCCCGTCCGCCAGACGGTAAAGACGGACAAGGGAAAGGTGCCCTACGACAGGCTTTTGGTTGCGGCGGGCTCGCACCCGTTCATACCGCCGATGAAGGGCTTTGACACCGTCGAAAAAAAGTATTCGTTCATGACGCTCGACGACGCGAAGGCCTTATCCGAAGCGCTCACGCCCGAAACGAGAGTGCTCATCATCGGCGCGGGTCTTATAGGTTTAAAGTGCGCCGAGGGCATATCGGGGCTCTGCGGACACATAGCGGTGGTGGACCTTGCCGACAGGATACTGTCAAGCATCCTTGACGGGGAAGCGGCCGCGGTCGTTGAAAAGTCGCTTGTGGAGCACGGCATGGAATTTTACCTTTCCGACAGCGTGGAGGAATTTAAGGTCGGCCGCGCGCGCTTAAAGAGCGGCAAAACCATTGAGTTCGACGTACTCGTCACGGCGGTCGGCGTAAAGGCGAATATAAGCCTTGTAAAGGACGCGGGCGGCGCGTGCGAGCGCGGCATAATCGTAAACGACCACATGGAAACGACGGTGACGAACGTCTACGCCGCGGGCGACTGCGCGCAGGGCACGGACTGTGTAACCGGCCAGAGCCGCATACTTGCGCTCATGCCCAACGCCTATATGCAGGGCGAATGCGCGGGGCGCAACATGACGGGCGAGCCCGGAGCGTTCGATCGCGCGATGGCACAGAACGCTATAGGCTTTTTCGGGCTTCATATGGTCACGGCGGGCGCGTACGAGGGCGAGGTATACTTCGAGCGCAGCGAGGGGCTTTATAAAAAGCTCTTTTACAAAGACGACAGGCTTATGGGATATATAATTATCGGAGACATACGGCGCGCGGGCATCTACACCGCGATGATACGCGACCGCACGCCGCTTTCGGGCATAGATTTCGAGCTTATATGCAAGGACCCGTCGCTTATCCCCTTTGGGAAGAAGAGACGCGCCGAAATGCTTGGAGGTGTTAAGAATTGAAGACGATAAACGCGGACGGGATGCACTTTAAAACGCTTAACGACACGGTGCGCGAAGCGGCCGCATCCGAAAAGATTATAACGATAGACAATTGCATGGGCCAGCGTTACATAGCGGCGGGACTTTCGGACGCGAGCGTAACGATAAGCGGCACACCCGGAAATGCGCTGGGAGCATACTTAAACGGCTCTGAAATAAAAGTAAACGGCAACGTACAGGACGCAGTAGGAGACACGATGAACGACGGACGCATAGTTGTTTACGGCTCGGCGGGAGACGCTTTGGGATACGCCATGCGCGGCGGCAGAATATATGTAAAAGGCAGCGCCGGATACCGCACGGGCATACATATGAAGGAATATAAGGAGAAAGTGCCTGTTATAGTGCTCGGCGGGTCTGCCGGCTCGTTTTTGGGCGAGTACATGGCGGGCGGCGTTATAATCGTTTTGGGGCTTGACACAAGTATTCCTATCGTGGGAAACTTTACGGGGACGGGTATGCACGGCGGAAAGATTTTTTTAAGGACCGAAGTAATGCCTAAGAACCTGCCGGAGCAGGTTTCTTTAGGCTGCGCGTCACAAGAAGATATAGCTGAAATTTCCGACATATTGAAGGAATATGCAGATATTTTTTCTCTTGATCACAAAGCGCTTTCTTCGGATCATTACTATATTTTAAAGCCTAATGCGAAAAACCCGTACAAGCGAATGTATACCCCAAATTAGGAGGAGCATAAATGAAATACTCGAAACAGGAAGTCAAAGACTTTATTTCGGAGAACGACGTAAAATTCATACGTCTGGCCTTTTGCGACATTTTCGGCATTCAGAAGAACATTTCCATAGTGTCAAGCTCGTTTGACCATGCCGCCGAATGCGGCATATCGTTTGATACGGAGTTGATGGGATTTTCCGGGATAAATATGCCGGATACTTATTTAAAGCCCGATTTTTCAACGCTGTCGGTGCTTCCGTGGCGTCCTTCTTCGGGACGTGTGGTAAGGCTTTTTTGCGACATGCAAAAACCGGACGGGGCGCCGTTTGAATGCGATACGCGCGCTCTTTTAAAGCGTGTGAGCAAGCGCCTTTCATCGGCGGGATATGAGGCGAAGATAGGTACGAACTGCGAGTTTTATTTATTTAAAACAGACGAAAACGGCGATCCGACAAAAGAGCCGCATGACCGCGGCGGATACCTTGACATGATGCCGCTTGACCGTGCGGAAAACGTGCGCCGCGAAATATGCTTTACACTTGAGGAAATGGGCATTTCGCCGGAATCTTCGCATCATGAGGCAGGTCCGGGACAACATGAGATAGATTTTAAATACGCAGATCCCCTGGAGGCTGCCGACAATTTTATTACCTTCAAATACGTTGTAAAGTCTATAGCGGCAAGGAACGGTCTGTACGCTTCGTTTATGCCGAAGCCGTTTCCGGAAAAGAACGGCAACGGACTGCACATAAATCTGTCGCTTGAAAAGGACGGGGAAAACATTTTCGATGAAAAGAGCCGTTTTCACAATGATGCACGTGCTTTTATTGCCGGAGCGCTTGCGCATATTAAGGAAATAACGGCAGTTCTGAACCCCACCACAAACAGCTATGACCGTTTCGGACGCTTTTTGGCGCCGGGCGCTGTCACGCTGTCAAATAATAAAAGAAACAGCCTTGCGATATTGGCTCCTTCAAAGGGAAAGAATACGAGCCTTGAGCTGAGATCACCGGACTCCGCTACAAATCCTTACCTTGCTTTTGCGCTTATACTTGCGGCGGGAATGGAGGGCATAGAAAAAGGACTTGAAATAGACGAAGATATATCACAGCCGCTTCCGAGAAGTCTTAAAGAGGCGATCGATATTATGAAAAGCAGTGAGTTTGCAAGGCGCATTATGGGTGAAGAGATTTTTTCAAATTTCATTTCAGGCAAAACTCGCGAGGTCGAGGCGTTTGAGTTGTCAACGAACAGAGAAGCTTTCTGCGACAGGATGTATTTTTTACGCGTCTGATATAAGACGACTTGGCATTAAAGGGGGGAGCGTATGGACAGCGTTCTTGTTGTGTCGTCAAACGAAAAGGCGGCGGAGCTTCTTATGCCGATGCTCTCCGAGAGCGGAATCATTTCCGCAATGACAGTAAAGACTGCGGGAGAGGCGCGCCGTATAACGATAGAGCGGGATTTCGACCTGTGCATAATCAACGCTCCGCTTTCGGATGAAACAGGCGAGGCGCTGAGCCGGGATCTCGCGCGCGACGGTGAAAGCCAGGTCATACTTTTAGTGCGTGCGGAGCTTTCGGAAGAGATGGCCGGCGCTGTAGAGAATGACGGAGTGCTAGTTGTAGGAAAGCCGGTAAAAGCAGCTATTCTGAGAAGCGTTCTGAGGCTTGCAAAAGCCGCATCCAACAGAATGTCGGCGTTAAAGACAAAAAATAAGGCTCTTCTTCAAAAAATAGAGGACATAAGGCTGATTGACAGAGCCAAGTGTATCCTGATAGAATATTTAAGGATGAGTGAAACTCAGGCGCATCATTACATAGAAAAACAGGCGATGGATATGAGAATGACAAAGCGTGAGGTGGCACTTAACATTCTTAAAACTTATGAGGAGTGATTTTTGTGGATAATTTGTGTAAACTGCATGAGGAATGCGCAGTATTTGGTGTAAGCACAAAAGAGCTTCAGGAAGCGGCCGGAATAACGTACAACGGTCTTCTGGCACTTCAGCACAGAGGACAGGAGGGAGCGGGCATAGCCGTTCTTTCCGGAAATAAGATAATATATCAAAAAAACGCGGGTCTGGTGGCCGAGGTGTTTTCAAATCAGGCCGTTTCAAAGCTGCCTAAAAGCCGCGTGGCTGTGGGACATTGCCGTTATTCTACTACGGGCACGTCGTCGAACGCGAATATCCAGCCGTTCGTGACTGAATATCTTACGGGACGTATCGCAACGGTACATAACGGCAATCTCGTGAACGCGAAGGTCATACGTCAGATACTTGAGAGCCGCGGCGTGAGATTTACTGCGACCAGCGACTCCGAGGTCATATCCTCACTTGTGGCATACGAGACTATAAGAGAGGGCAACGACGTTATAAAAGGCGTTAAGAACGCCGGCAATATCCTTTCGGGCGCGTTCTCTCTTTGCATCCTTTCGGGCGACGGCAAGCTTATCGCTATGCGCGATCCGTGGGGATTCAGGCCGCTTTGCATAGGAAGAAACGAATGGGGACTTGCCGTAGCAAGCGAGACTTGCGGCCTTGACGCGCAGGACTTCGAGTTCATCCGCGACGTTGAGCCCGGAGAGATAATCGTTATAGAAAACGGTGAAATAACTTATACCGATACGGTAAAAACCGACCATAAGAGCAGCCTTTGCATTTTTGAATACGTATACTTTGCGCGTCCCGACTCGGTAGTCGACGAGCTTTCGGTATATGAGGCGCGATACAATATGGGAAGAACGCTTGCAATAGAGCATCCGGCGGAGGCGGACGTTGTGTGCGGCGTACCCGACAGCGGACTTGAGGCGGCGGCGGGCTTTGCGGCACAGAGCGGCATACCGCTTGCATCGGGCTTTGTTAAGAACAGATATATGGGAAGAAGCTTTATATTCCCGACGCAGGCGCAGCGCGAAAAGGCCGTAAGGCTTAAATTAAATCCGCTTGCGATAAACGTAAAAGGTAAGCGCGTAGTGCTTGTTGACGACTCTATAGTGCGCGGCACAACGTGTGCGCGCATAATAAAGAGCCTTCGCGACGCCGGCGCAAAAGAGATACATTTCCGTGTTTCCTCGCCTCCGTTCAGACATACATGTCACTTCGGCACAGACGTTGACTCGGAGGACAAGCTTATAGCAAATCAGATGAGCATAGAGGAGATAAGAAAAAAAATAGACGCTGATTCGCTCGGATATATTAGTCTTGAGGGCATGAAAAAGGCCTGCACCGGCTGCAAGCTCGATTTCTGCGTAGGCTGCTTTACCGGCTTTTATAATGTGGGTTTTGACGATCTGGGCATAAACAAGCAGGAGCTTGAGGAGACGAAATAAGATATGAAAAAAGCGTATCTTGTATTGGAAAACGGGTGTGTCTTTGAAGGCACACCCTTCGGTAAAGAAAAAGACGTTGTAGCCGAGGTGGTGTTTACCACCGGCATGACGGGCTATCTTGAAACGCTTACCGATAAGAGCTATCACGGACAGATAGTTGTTCAGACGTTCCCGCTTATTGGGAATTACGGCGTGATAAGCGCTGATTTTGAGGGCGAAGTTATCGCGCCCTGTGCATATATCGTAAAAGAATGGTGCGAGGAGCCGTCTAACTTTCGTTCGGAGGGCGATCTTGGCACCTTTTTTAAAGAGCGCGGCGTTGTGGGACTTTCGGGAATAGATACGCGCACGCTTGTTACAATGATAAGAGAAAGCGGCGTTATGAACGGCATGATAACGTCGGACCCTGCGCGCGCCGATATGGAGAAGATAAAGGCGTACAGAGTAAAAAAATCAGTCGAGAGCGTATCGACCGATAAGCCGTATGAGATAAAGTCGGAGAATGCGCGCTTTAGGGTGGGGCTTTTCGATTTCGGCTTGAAAAAGAACATCGCGCGCTCATTGAACGCGCGCGGGTGCGACGTTTTCGTGCTGCCGTACGATACGAAGCCCGAGACCGTAAAGAATATGAGCCTTGACGGGTTAATGCTTTCAAACGGACCGGGCGACCCCGCCGATAATGAAGAGGTAATAAGGAATTTAAAAGAGATCTCCGGCTTTGGCATACCTACGTTCGGCATATGCTTGGGTCATCAGCTTTTGGCGCTTTCATACGGCTTTAAGACAGAGAAGCTTAAATACGGCCACAGAGGCGCAAATCAGCCCGCGAAGGATCTAACGACGGGCAAGGTTTACATAACTAGCCAGAACCACGGCTACGCCGTAGTGTCAGAATCTATCGACCCCGCCGTTGCGTCGGAGCTTTTCATAAACGCGAACGACGGCACATGCGAGGGCATAGAGTATAAGAACGCGCCCGCGTTTTCGGTGCAGTTCCATCCCGAAGCGTGTGCCGGCCCGCGCGACACGGAATTTTTGTTCGACAGATTTGTAGGTCTTATGGAGGTGAATAAAAATGCCTCTCGATAAATCTATAAAAAAGGTACTTATGATAGGCTCCGGCCCGATAGTTATAGGTCAGGCGGCGGAGTTCGACTACGCAGGCACTCAGGCGCTTAGGGCGCTTAGGGAAGACGGCATAGAGATAGTGCTCGTAAACTCCAACCCGGCTACGATAATGACAGATAAAGCCATGGCCGACAAGGTATATATAGAGCCGCTCACCCTTACGACGGTAAAGCGCATAATAATGAAGGAAAAGCCCGACTCGATACTTTCGGGACTCGGCGGACAGACGGGACTTACGCTTTGTATGCAGCTTGCCAAAGAGGGCTTCCTCACGGCGCACGGCGTAAAGCTTCTGGGCGCGTCGCCCGAAACGATAGACCGTGCCGAGGACCGTCAGCTCTTTAAAGATACGATGGAGGCGATAGGCCAGCCGCTGATACCGTCGGAAGTGGTATCCTCCGCATCGGCGGCGCTTAAATTTGCGCAGACCATAGGATATCCCGTAATAGTTCGCCCCGCCTTTACGCTGGGGGGGAGCGGCGGCGGTATCGCAAACGACGAGACGCAGCTTTTCGATATAGCGTCTACCGGCCTCGAGGTGTCGCCGATACATCAGATACTCGTCGAAAAGTGCATAGCGGGATGGAAAGAGATAGAGTTCGAGGTGATGCGCGACTCAATGGGCAACGTGATAACTGTTTGCTCCATGGAGAATTTCGACCCTGTAGGCATCCATACGGGCGACAGCATCGTTATAGCTCCGGCGGTCACTCTTTCCGATAAGGAGTATCAGATGCTTCGAAGCGCAGCGCTTAAAATAATCGACGCGCTCGGCGTCGAGGGCGGCTGCAACTGCCAGTTTGCGCTCCATCCGACGAGCTTTGAATACGCCGTGATAGAGGTAAATCCGCGCGTATCGCGTTCGTCGGCGCTTGCGTCAAAGGCTACGGGCTATCCTATTGCGAAGGTCGCAACGAAGATAGCCATAGGATATACGCTCGACGAGATAAAGAATGCCGTTACGGGCAAGACTTACGCGGCGTTCGAGCCCGCCTTGGACTATGTGGCCGTAAAATTTCCAAAGTGGCCGTTTGACAAATTCGTATACGCAAAGCGAGAGCTTGGCACGCAGATGAAGGCCACGGGCGAGGTCATGTCCATTGCCGACACGTTTGAAGCGGCGATAATGAAGGCCGTGCGCGGCGCGGAGATATCGCTTGATACTTTAAATCTTGATACGATGACGAAGCTTTCGGATGATGAGCTTATAACGCTTATGCATAACGCTACCGACGAGCGGCTTTTCGCCGTGTTCGAGGCGCTGAAGCGCGGATATACGCCCGATGAGATACATCGCGTCACGATGATCGACAACTGGTTTTTATATAAGCTTTTAAAGCTTTGCAATTTTGAAAAGGAGATACGCGGAGCCGTAAACGAGGAGCAGTATATACGCGGAAAGAAGCTGGGCTACACCGACGCGGCTATAAAGCGCATAAGCGGCGCGGACTTCGGCTTTTCTTTGGAGCCTACGTATCGTATGGTAGATACGTGCGCGGGAGAATTCAAGGCCGAAACGCCGTATTTTTACCAGACGTTCGACACGCCGGCTTCCGGCGGCTTAAACGAGGCCGGAGAATTCTTAAAAAGCGATGAAAAGAAAAAGGTGCTCGTTTTGGGCTCCGGACCCATAAGGATAGGACAGGGCATAGAGTTTGACTATGCTTCGGTACACTGCGTGCATACGCTGAAAGCGCTGGGCTACGAGGTAATAATAATAAACAACAACCCCGAAACGGTGTCGACCGACTTCGACACGGCCGACAAGCTCTTTTTCGAGCCGCTCTGCCCCGAGGACGTCATGCACATAATAAACCTTGTTAAGCCCGTGGGAGTCATCGTAGCATTCGGCGGCGGCACGGCGATAAAGCTTACAAAGACGCTCAAAGAAAACAACGTGCCGATAATCGGCTCGTCAGCCGATACGATAGATATGGCGGAGGACAGGGAGCGCTTCGACGAGCTTTTGGAGCGCCTTTCGATAAAGCGTCCGCGCGGACATACGGTAATGACGACCGAGGAGGCGCTTGCGGCGGCGGCAGATCTCGGATATCCCGTGCTCATGCGCCCATCGTATGTGCTCGGCGGTCAGAACATGATAATCGCCTTCGGCGACCGCGATATCGAAGAATATATGGAGATAATCCTGCGCCACAATGAGGATAATCCCGTGCTTATCGACAAATATTTAAGCGGCATCGAGATCGAGGTGGACGCGATATGCGACGGCGACGACATACTCATACCCGGCATTATGGAGCATGTCGAGCGCACGGGCATACATTCGGGCGACTCGATAGCAGTATATCCGCCTCCCTCTATTGACGACGCGACGGCGGCAAAGGTGCTTAAAATAACGCGCGACCTCTGCGCCGGACTGAACGTATCCGGTCTTGCGAATATACAGTACATAGTTGCGCCGGACGATATTTACGTGATAGAGGTAAATCCGCGCGCTTCGCGCACCGTTCCGTATCTGAGCAAGGTAACGGGCGTGCCGATGTGCGACCTTGCGGTAAAGACGTCGCTCGGCATGAAGCTAAGAGATCTGGGCTACGGCACGGGGATATATAAAATTTCGCCGTTCACTGCGGTAAAGGTGCCCGTATTTTCGTTTGAGAAGCTTACGGACGTTGACACTCAGTTAGGCCCCGAGATGAAATCAACGGGCGAGGTTTTGGGCATAGGCAAGAATCTTAAGGAAGCGCTTTACAAAGGACTTGTTGCGGCAGGCTATCCGATGAAGAAGGCGGGCGGCGTATTTATCACGGTGCGCACGTCCGACAAGCTCGAAATAGTCGACGTCGCGGAGAAATTTGCCGATATGGGATTTGAGCTTTACGCGACCGAGGGTACGGCAAAGGTGCTTTCACGCGCGGGCTTTTCGGTCACCGCCGTGCAGAAGATACACGAGCGGCGCGACGAGAACACCATGACGCTGATAGAGAGCGGTAAGATAAATTACATTATCTCGACTTCGGCAAAGGGCAGAAATCCGCAGCTTGACAGCGTAAAGATAAGGCGGCGTGCAAGCCAGCTCCGCATACCGTGCCTTACGTCGATAGATACTGCCAACGCCGTAGCCGAAAGCCTTATGAGCCGCTACAGCGAGATAAATACTGAACTTATAGACATAAACAATATGAGGAGCGAGAAGATGAGGCTTGATTTCATAAAAATGCACGGCGCGGGAAACGACTATATATATATCGATTGCTTTGAAAGAACGATAGAGTCGCCGGAATCGCTGTCAGTTTTGCTCTCGGACCGCCATTTCGGAATAGGCGGAGACGGAATAGTGCTTATTTGCCCGTCAGAAGTTGCCGACGCGCGCATGCGCATGTTCAATCTTGACGGGAGCGAGGGTGAAATGTGCGGAAACGCCATACGCTGCGTTGCAAAGTATCTTTACGACACAAAGCGCGTTTATAAAAGCGAGATGACGATAGAGACGCTTGCCGGTATAAAGAAGATAAGAGTGATAACGCAGAACGACCGCGTAATGAAAGCAGTAGTGGATATGGGACGCGCCGAGCTTTCGCCCGAAAAGATACCTGTGCTTTTGGACGGAGAAAGCGTTGTAGGCCGTCACGTTATAATCGGCGGCACACCGTATGACATAACATGCGTTTCAATGGGCAATCCTCACTGCGTGGTGTTCGCAGATGATGTTGAGAGGCTGGATCTTGAAAAGATAGGCCCAAAATTTGAGTATGACACGCTGTTTCCGGAGCGTGTGAATACTGAATTTATCCAGATAGCGGGCGACAACGTATTAAAGATGCGAGTATGGGAGCGCGGCAGCGGCGAAACGCTTGCCTGCGGTACAGGCGCGTGCGCGGCGGCAGTTGCAGCTGTTTTAAACGGACACTGCGACAAGGAACGCGACATAAGAGTGATACTTTTGGGCGGCGAGCTTCATATCCGATACACCGACGAGGCCGTATATATGACGGGCGACGCGAAAAAGGTATTTGAGGGAACAACGGAGATATAAAAAAATAACGTAAGGAGAGATATTATGCGCGACTATAAGGCTGAGCTTGAGAACCGCATACAGTTTGTACGCGACCTTTTAAAGAAAACGGGAGCAAAGGGTATAGTATTCGGAAATTCCGGAGGAAAGGATTCGGCGCTTGTGGGTATAATCTGCAAGATGGCGTGTGAGAATACCGTAGGCATAATAATGCCGTGTGCGTCAAAGCAAAATTACGGCAGCGATACCGACGACGCGAACGCCGTTGCGAAGAAGTTTAGTATTGAGAACCGTACTGTCGATCTGACGGCGGCGCGCGAGGAGATAATAAAGAGCGCGTCGAAGGTGAGCACGCTTTCGCCGGAGGCGATATCGAACATTGCGCCGCGTCTTCGCATGGCAACGCTTTACGCGATAGGCCAGTCGGAGGGCAGGCTCGTTGCCGGAACGGGCAACAGAAGCGAGGCGTATATGGGCTATTTTACGAAGTGGGGTGACGGCGCGCATGACTTCAACGTTATATTCGATCTGACTGCGACCGAGGTGTTCGAGTTTTTAAGATATCTCGAGGCTCCGCTTTCGATAATCGAAAAGGCGCCCTCTGCGGGACTTTACGACGGTCAGACCGACGAGAAGGACATGGGCGTGACATATGCGGCGATAGACAAGTTCATAACGACGGGAGAAGCAAACGACAAGGACCGTGCAATTATAGAGCGTTATCATAACAGAAGCCTTCATAAGCTCGAGCCCATAGTTCGTTATGGAGGAATACAGAAGCCGTGAGGATAAACGAAAACTATAACGACCTTAAAGAAAACTATCTCTTTTCCGACATTGCAAGAAAGGTGAGAGAGTATAAAGAAAAGCATCCCGAAGCCGACATAATAAGATTGGGCATAGGCGACGTTACGCTGCCGCTTTGTAAAAGCGCGGTCAACGCTATGGTGAAAGCTTCGCTTGAAATGGGAAATAAAGAGACGTTTCACGGCTACGGCGACGAGCAGGGCTACCCTTTTTTAAGAGAGGCAATAGCAGGGTATTATAAAAGACGCGGCGTTTTTCTCGATGTTTCGGAGATCTTCATCTCGGACGGCGCGAAGAGCGATCTCGGCAATATGCTGGATCTCTTCGGCGCGGACAATACGGCGCTCATACCCGATCCCGTATATCCCGTATATGTAGACACCAATATCATGGCGGGACGCAATATTGCTTTTCTTAACGCTGACGCCAAGAATAATTTTTTGCCGCTGCCCGACGATTCTCTGCGCGGAGATATAGTATACATCTGCTCGCCAAATAATCCCACCGGCGCGGTATATACGCGCGAGGGTCTTAAAAAGTGGGTGGATTGGGCCAACGCCTGCGATGCGGTGATTCTTTTCGACGCGGCATATGAGGCGTTCATATCAGATGACAGCCTGCCTCATTCGATATACGAGATAGAGGGCGCTCGCACCTGCGCCGTGGAGATATGCTCGCTTTCGAAGACGGCGGGATTTACGGGTACGCGATGCGGGTATACTGTAGTGCCGAATACTCTTTTGCGCGGCGGAAAGTCGCTTATGAAGATGTGGTTAAGACGTCAGACAACTAAATTTAACGGCGTGCCCTATATCGTGCAGCGCGGCGCAGAAGCCGTGTTTACCGAAGCGGGGCAGCGTGAGATAAAGGAAAGCATCGCATATTATAAAGAAAACGCGCGTATAATTGCGGATGCGCTTTGTAGCGCGGGCGTAGAGTTTTCGGGCGGAGTACATTCGCCGTATATCTGGCTTAAATGTCCCGACGGGATGACCTCGTGGGAATATTTCGATCATCTTTTAAGAGAGGCCGACGTAGTGGGAACGCCGGGCGCCGGTTTCGGAAAGAACGGAGAGGGATATTTTCGCCTTACGGCCTTCGGCGACCGCGATAACGTTAAAAAAGCCGTAAAAAGGATAATGGAGTTAAAATAATAATTGGGCTATAGCAAAAGAGCTCTTTTAAAAATGTGCATAAAAGAAAGACGCTTTCATGGGGACGAAAGTCCCTTCGGAAGCGTCTTTTTATCTGTTTTATACGGGGAGATTTATTTCATAAACAGCACAGTTATCTATATGTTTATGATTTTTCGCCCTCGGGCAGGGCTGTTTTGTCGGCGTCGGGCAGCGCGCCTGCCCTTTCGCCCGCGGGGAGCTTCTTTTTGCCCCTGTTATCCTTAACGAAGATTAAGCACAGCACGAGACCGACTATCATTAAGATCATCGAGCTTAGGAATGCAACGTGGAAGCCGTGCATCTGAGCATCTATCGGACCCAAAGCCATCGAATTCTGAGTACTTATGGAGTACACGGTCACGAAAACGGCAGTTCCAAGCGAGCCTGCGACCTGTCTTAACGTATTGTTTATCGCGGTAGCGTGGGCAAGCACCTTGTTTTCAAGCGAGTTCATACCCCACGTCGTGAGGGGCATAAGTATGAACGCGATGCCGACGGCGCGAAGTGAGAACATCGTGCATATGAGCGCCACATGCGTTTGAGGTGTGCATACAACAAAGAATATCGTGCCGATCACCATGAAGGTAAAGCCTGCGATGCTAAGACCGCGAGGACCTTTTTTATCGAGGATAATACCGCTTATCGGGTTCATTGCCGCCATGACGGCTGCGCCCGGCACTTGGATAAGTCCCGACTGCGTCGCGCTGTAGCCCGATACGTTCTGAAGGAATATAGGTATCAGCACTCCCGCGAACAGAAGCGCGGCGAATACTATCATCGAAAGTATCGTGCCAATAAGAAACGGCACGCTCTTTAACGTCCTCACATCGAGAAACGGTTCCGAAAGCCTTGTCTGACGGCGGAACATTGCAATTACCGCTATAACGCCGACTATCGTGCATATTATGACTATGGGATTTGTCCAACCCATATTAGATACCGATCCGAAGGCGTAGAGAACAGCAAAAAAGCCCACGGTCGAAAGAAGGAGCGAGAGCTTGTCAAGCGAAGCCTTTCTGGGAGTCGTCTGATTTTCAAGGAAGAAAAGCGCGAGCACGATATCTATTACGGCGATAGGTATTATGGCGGCAAAAATGGAGCGCCAGCCCCACATATCGGTCATCCAGCCGGAAAGCGCGGGACCTACTATGGGCGCGGCGCCGACGATAAGACCTATCGTGCCCATCGCGCCTCCGCGCCGCTCTTTGGGGAACATCCAAAGTATCATCGTGGTAACGAGCGGCACGAGTATGCCGCTTCCGAGCGACTGCACGACTCGGCCCGCGATAAGCACCCAGAATGCGGGCGATATTGCGGCGAGCGCCGTTCCTACGGCGAAGCATACCATGGAGATGCAGAAAAGCAGCTTTGTCGAGAAGCGCGTTATGAGATACGCCGTAACGGGCACCATTATTCCCATAACGAGAAGATATACGGTCGTGAGCCACCCAGCGTCCGCAGCCGTTATATCGAAGGTGGATATAATGCTCGGAAGCGCAGGCGTTACTATAGTCGAGCTTAAAGAAGACATGAACGAGCCTATTATAACTACGACGAGCGATATGAACATTTTTTTAGTCAGCTTGAATTTTTCGGCCATAAAACACCCCGTAAAACAGTAAAGATATATTTACCAATTTCAGAATATAACATTAAACGAACGAATTGTCAATAATTATAAATCTTTAAAACAAAAAACGCGCCCCCGCGATTTTGCGGGAGCGCGCCGCGAACGATCTACTTTATTACGAGCCCCAAAACTCCCGTAGACTGCAAAAACAGCACGAACATCATTATCGGAGCGACGTATTTTATCATAACGCGGTAAAGAGCCTTGCGCGTGAACTTGTGTCCGCTCGACTCCACCTCGTCTATTATCCATTGCGGCCCCACTACCCAGCCTATGAGTATGCACGACAGAAGCGAGACGAACGGCATCATAAAGTTGTTGCTTACGTAGTCCATTATGTCGAGGAGCTGACCCGTCGAGCCGTTCGGCAGCTTAACCTCGAAGTAGAATATGCTGTAGCCCAAAACGATAACGGCGGACGCCGCCATATATATCACGGTAAGCACGAGCGTCGTCTTTTTTCGCGTTGACTTGAAGATCTCCATACAGTTCGCAACGATAGGTTCGAGCACGGATATGCACGAGGTCAGCGCCGCAAACGCCGCCATGATGAAGAATACGCCGCCTATAACGGGTCCTGCCGCGCCCATCGACGAAAACACCTTGGGCAGCGAAACGAACATAAGGGACGGGCCCACGCTCATGCCCTCAACGCCTGAGAATACATATACGGCGGGGACGAGCATCGCGCCCGCAAGCAGCGCAACGCCCGTATCGACAACTTCTATCTGATTTATCGACTTATTTAAATTTACCTCCGGCTTTACGTATGAGCCGTAAGTTATCATTATGCCCATCGAAACGCTCAGCGAGAAGAAGAGCTGACTCATTGCATCTAGAAGTATCTGCAAAAAGCGTCCCGGAGTAACGCCGTCAAAGTTTGGCTTAAAATATACCAAAAGTCCCTCAAGTCCCGTTCTAGTAACGCCGGAGCCGTCCGTATGGCTGATAGTGAGCACGAAGACGGTTATGCCGATTATCATAACGAGCAGAACGGGCATGATGAATTTAGATACCTTTTCTATGCCGCCTTCAACGCCGTTGTAGACTATGACGGAGGTGAATGCCATAAAGATAAGCGCGAAGAAAACGGGGGAGACAGGCGAGGTGATGAACGATACGAAAAAGCCGTCTTCCGCCGCAGCTTCGGCCATGCCGGTGACGTAAACGGTAAAATACTTCGTTATCCAGCCGCCTATAACGGCATAGTACGTCATTATGATAACGGGCACAAGAAACGTGAGCACACCTAAAAATTTCCACTTAGGATGCATCTCGGCATAGGCGTGTATGGAGCTTTTTTTCGTTCTGCGTCCTACCGCTATATCCGACGTGAGCAGCGTAAAGCCGAACGTAAGCACCAAAACGAGATATACGATTATAAAAAGACCGCCGCCGTCTTTTGCGGCAAGATAGGGGAACCTCCACAGGTTGCCGACGCCCACGGCGCTGCCCGCAGCCGCTAGAACGAAGCCGAGCTGTCCCGAAAAATTGCCCGACCCCTTGGTTTTCTTGGGTTTTTCCATTTTTTGAAATCACTCGCAAAACAATATTTGTCCGAAAAAGACGCGCTTTTTCGGACAGTAATAAACATTATACTTAATTAAACGTATAAGTCAAGGCTTTTACGCCGTTTTTAAAACAGGCACGGGAATAAAAAGAGCCGGGGGCCGTTTTACCCCCGACTCTTTTAGGATCCGGTATTCAGTTAGCCTCGCACGTTGAAACGGCGCTGCCGTTTACATATAAGGTGTACGTTCCCGAAGATATGTCTTCCGAGGTGAATACGATATGATCTGCGCGTTTTACCGACTCAAACTCAAATACCGTATTGCCGCTCTCGTCCGTTATCGTGACGTCGTCGCCCGAACTTAAATTCGTCGAAAGCATGAACGTAACGCTTTGCTGTGTGCTCTGCGCGCCCGGCCCCTGCGCCATTTGCGCGTTGCCTACAGCCAGAAGAGTGCCGCCCGTCACGGTGAGGCTTGAGTTTACGTCTCCGTAATCTATCGCGCCGTTGCCGCCGTCTTCGCTTGCATAAACGAGAGTCGTACCGCCATAAACGTATATATTGCCGTTTGAATCAATGCCGTCGCCTTTGCAGTTTACCGTGATATTGCCGCCGTAGATATGTACGGCGTAGTCTTCGCCGTTTGATTCGGGAACGGTAAAGCCTGCGTTGGCCGACGCCGTGTCAAAAGCTTCGTCCGGCAGTTCGCCGTCAAAGCCTTCGGGCGGTTCGCTCGGGAAGTCGCCGTCCATATTGCCGTCAAAGCCTTCGGGAGGTTCGCCGGGGAAGTCTCCGTCTGTGTTGCCGGACGGCCTTTCGGGGCGTTCGCCGAAAGCATCGCTCGACATATCGCCGGACATATTTCCATGCATACCGTGACCGCCGCGTCCTCCCATAACGCCGGGGCCCATACCGCCGCCTCCGCCGGGATTGAATGTGTCGCCGCCCGAGCCCCCGTCGCCTCCCGCGGCGTTTATTCCGTCGTCTGAGGCCGTTATATCGATATTGCCGGAATATACGTATACTGTACCTCCCTCGAGACCTTCAAGACTGCTTTCGATATTTATGTTTATATCGTCATCGCTGCCGCCCAGGGTCCCTATTATAAGCGAGGTGTCGGCGTGGAACGCGTCGTCAGCCGAGTTTATCGTCATATTTCCGCCCAGGATATATACGTATGTGTCGCTGTGGAAAGCGTCGTCTGCGGCGTTGATATTGAAATCGCCGCCGTTTACCGTTATAGTACCGGCCGATTTGAACGCCTTTTGGCTGTCGCTTTCGCCGCTGCTTTCCGTGGTGACGTTGAAGCTGCCGCCGTTTACGATGATCTCGCCGTCGGACGTTATTGCATCGCCCTTTGCGTTAAGTGTGATATTGCCGCCGTTTACGGTTATTATTGCGGGGGTCGTGTCGCTTACCGCGTCTGGCGAGGATTTTATCGCATCGCCGCCGCTTGTTATGTCGATATTACCGGAGTTTATCGTAAGCGCACTGTCGGCGCATATGCCGTCGTCCGTGCTTATTACGGTAACGCTTGCGTCTTCTATCGTAAGGCTGCCGTCGGCCTTTATGCCGTTTTTATTATTGCCGGTCACCGTGAGCGCGCCCGTGCCGTTTATCGTAAGGTCGCCGTCGGAATTTACGGCCGATTTCGGTTTTTCTTCGCTGCGGTCTGTATCGGAGACCGAGTTTTGGGTCCCCTCCGCAAGGGTGATGGTCACATTGGAATCGCTGCCCTCCGCTTTTATGGGCGCTCCCTCGCCGTAAGTAAGATCAAGTCCGTTCAGAATAAGCGTAACGTCGCCCGAGCCCTCAGTCACGAGGATGTATCCGTCGGAGCACTCTCCCGTGAAGGCGTAAGTGCCGGGAGAGGTTATTATTACGCTCGTGCCCTTTATGCTGTCGCCGCCGCCCGAGTCTGCGGTCACGCCCGAGTTCGTGAACGTATAAGTGACGTCTGCGGTGACGTCGGGGTTTACGTATTTTTCGCTGCTGCCATCGTCAGAATTCGAGACCTGGCAGCCCGCCAGCATGGCGAGAAGGAACACGACTGCAAGTATCATTGACATTATTTTTACAGGCAGATGTTTTTTCATTTTGGATTACCTCCTTGTCTGTTGTGATTACATTGTAGCCTGCAAATATGGCGGTCTTGTGAAGACGGAGTGAAAAAAGCGCGTTCGTTTTGAAAATGTTTGCGTATATGTCAAATTGCAGGGACAAAAACACGCTGCATATTATCAAAAAAATGCCGTATTTAGGCATTGAGTCGATTTTGCTTGAAAAATTTTTGCATATATGATACAATACATTGATTATAATACGGATGCTGTTGACTTTAAAGACTTATACGCTGCGTATACTTACTTATATACATTCCCTTCGGAGGACAAAATGGAAAAGGTCGATATTTTAGGCGTAAAATTCGATAATGTAACAATGGACGAGGCCATCATGGAGGTTTTACGCCTGCTTAAAAACAACGAGACGGACATGATCGTAACGCCAAATCCCGAGATCGTTCAGCTTTGCGTAGACGATCCTTCCGTTATGGAAGTGATAAACTCCGCTTCACTTACGGTAGCTGACGGCATAGGCGTAATATATGCCGCAAAAATGCTAGGAACTCCGTTAAAAGGGAGGGTGCCGGGGTTTGAGCTTGCGACGAACCTTTTAAGATATATAGAAACGGGCGAATATCGTCTCTTCCTTCTCGGAGCGGCGCCGGGCATTGCCGAAAGAGCCGCAGAGAATATAAAAAACAAATATCCGCGCATTGATATCTGCGGCACTAACGACGGATACTTTTCCGACGAGGAGCGCATCGTTAACAAGATAAACGAATGCGAGGCCGATATTTGCTTTGTTTGCCTGGGCGCGCCGAAACAGGAGATATTTATTAAGAGGCATCTTAAAGATACATGCGCCAAGGTCATGATAGGACTCGGCGGCAGCATGGATATATTTGCGGGGAATGTAAAGCGCGCGCCTGCATGGATGTCGCGCATGGGCCTTGAGTGGCTTTACCGCCTCGTGACGAATCCGAAGCGCATGCGCCGTATGATGAAGATACCGGTATTCTTAAATAACGTATCAAGAGAGAAAAAACGCAGAAGCTTAGAGAAAGCGAGGTAGTGAAAAATGGAGCATAAGGTTACGCTGATAGCTTATACGCCCGAGCCTCAGAAAATCGTTGCGGCAGCGGCAAAGCTGTGTTATTCAAGCAGCGCCGGAGATGAGCTTTTAAACGGCATAGACGATGAGAGCGCGGCCGACTTTATAGATATGCTCTCCGATCTGGGACATCAGAGCCCTATTGAACACGCTTCGTTTACTTTCCTTATTGAGGGCGTATCAAGAAGCCTGCTTGCGCAGATAACGCGCCACCGCATAGCTTCGTTTTCCGTAAAATCGCAGAGATATGTTAAGGAGGGGCAGTTCGAATATGTCGTGCCGCCCGAAATAGAGAGCGAGCCAGAGGCGTTGAATATATTCAAAAAGTCGATGGAGGACGCGCAGAAAAGCTACAATGCGCTTGCGGACATACTTGAAAAGAAGCATTATGAGACGTTCACGGCCCAAGGCAAGCCCGAACGCGAAGCACGGCGCGCCGCATCCAAAAAAGCTATCGAAGATGCGCGTTTCGTTCTTCCCAATGCGTGCGAAACGAAAATGATAATCACAATGAACGCCCGAAGCCTTCACAACTTTTTCAGACTGCGATGCTGCAATCGCGCCCAGTGGGAGATACGCGCCGTGGCGACGGACATGTTAAAGGAAGTTAAGCGCACAGCTCCGGCGCTTTTTAAGAACGCCGGTCCGGGATGCGCTTCGGGCGGATGTACCGAGGGCAAAATGTCGTGCGGACGCGCAAAAGAGATGAGAGAATATTATCGGGGGCTTTGAGATGGGAAAGCTTATAGTTATCGACGGCCTTGACGCTTCGGGCAAGCAGACGCAGTGCGAGCTTCTTTATAAGGCGATGCGCGCTATGGGGGAAAACGTAAAAATGATAAGCTTCCCCAATTATGACGACGAGTCGAGCACGCTCGTAAAAATGTATTTGAAAGGCGAGTTCGGCACGGATCCCGCCGACGTGAACGCCTATATGGCGTCGTCGTTCTATGCCGTTGACAGATGCGCGTCTTATCTTAAATATTGGAAAAGCTTTTATGAAGGCGGCGGCGTCGTCATAGCCGACCGCTATACTACTTCGAACGCGATACATCAGGGCGTTAAGCTTTCAAAAGAAACGCGTAAAGAATATTTTGACTGGCTTTACGAGTATGAATTCGAGCGACTTAAGCTGCCTAAGCCCGATACGGTGATTTTTCTGGATGTGCCGCCCGCCGTATCGATTAAGCTTATGGAAGGGCGAAATAACAAGATAGACAATTCAAAGAGCCGAGACATACATGAGGCCTCAAAAAAATATCTTTTCGGCTGTTATGATGCGGCGCTTCAGGCGGCGGATTATCTCGGCTGGAAAAAGGTAAAATGCGTAAAAGAAGAAAAAATAAGAGAAATAGAGGATATTTCACGGGAGGTGTTTTCACTTGCAGCAGGTGGAAATAAAGACTGAAACTTTGAGTTTTGAAAATATAGAGCTTTCGCACGAGGCGCTTCTTTCGGCTTATCTTAAAGCTCAAAAATACCGCATCTGCGACTTTTCGTTCGTGAATATGTATGCATGGCGAACGATATACGGCACGTCGTTCGCAATAGAGGACGGTATGCTCTTTATCCGCGTCGGCGCACAGCCGAAGGATTACGCCTTTTTGCCGCCGATCGGAGACGGCGACTTTAAAAAGGCGGTGATGCGCCTCGTCGATTATGCGAAGGAGCTTGATATAAAGCTCAAGCTCGTATCAGTGCCGAAGGAAGTAAGAGAAAGCCTTGAGACACTTATGGGCACGGCGTTTGAGTTTACCACGAACCGCGACGGGTACGATTATCTTTACGAAAGAGAGAAGCTTTCGACGTACAGCGGAAAGAAGCTCCACGGCAAGAAGAATCATATAAATAAGTTCCAGGCGACGTACAATTGGCGCGTGGAGGAGATAACGCGCGACAATATCGAGGATTGCGTTATAATACAGACGCAGTGGTGCGCCGAGAACGAGTGCGACGGCGCGGACGGCAGTTTGAGCGACGAGACCTGCGCCGTAAGAACGGTGCTTTCCGCGTATTTCGATCTGCCCGTGCGCGGACTCATTCTTTATGTTGACGACGAGCCTGCGGCATATTCGATAGGCTCTGAAATAACGGAGGATACGTTTGACGTTCATATAGAAAAGGCGCTGACGAAGTACGACGGCGTTTATTCGATGATATGTATGCAGATGGCAAAGATATGCTGCGAGGGCTTTACGTATATGAACCGCGAGGAGGATCTGGGCGACGAGGGCTTAAGAAAATCGAAGCTGTCGTATCGTCCCGTTGAGATACTTTCAAAGGATATCGCGGTGTATAAGTTATGATACGCCTTTGGAAGCCGTCTGACGAGCCTGCTCTTAAAGCGTTGTGGCGAGATACGTTCGGCGACCCGGACGTTTATATAGACAAAGTGATATTTAAGTATAAGACTGCACCTGAAAGCATTATGCTTTTTGAGAGCGGGGGGAAGCTTATATCGGCCGTTCATATGCCCAGGTCCGGGTTTAACTTTTGGGGAAAAGAGCTTTCGGCCGCATATGTAATGGGCGTGGCTACCGATAAGAGCGAACGCGGACACGGCTATATGCGCCCGCTTATGAATAATGCGCTTAAGAGCATGTACGACTCCGACACGTCGTTTTGCACGCTTATACCGGCAGAAGGCTGGCTTTATGATTATTACGCCGGCTTCGGTTTTACGGAGGCGTTTTACTTAAAAAAAGATGAAGTTTACATAAATAAAAGCGGCGCTTTCA
Organism: Clostridia bacterium; assembly: GCA_017405765.1. Lineage (NCBI taxonomy): Bacteria > Bacillati > Bacillota > Clostridia > Clostridia bacterium. The sequence continues at coordinate 26,595 of JAFQZS010000041.1, read as the reverse complement.
ACGAAGAAGTAAGCGAAAGTAGGGACGATGAAGCGCTTTATCGCTTTTATCGCGACTATTTCAGAGATGAGCCGTTCTATATAAAAAAAAGCCTAAAGGATCTCAAGGCGGTGCTTACGGATCACCGTCTGGGAAAGGGACGCGTACTCATACATAAGACGAACGGGCGCATAGACGGCGCGTGTTTTGTGATAAGCGACAGCGGCGGATGCCTAGTTAAGGAGCTTTGCGCAAGCGAAAATAAAGTTAGGGGCGCGCTTTTATCATATGCGGCGTCACTTTACGATACGGAAAAATTAAAAATGATCTCGCGCCCGAGAAACGCCCGCGAGGACGGCGCATATCGCCGCGGCATGATACGCGCCGTGAGTGTTTTTGACGTGCTTGGCGCATACGCGGCGGCACATGAAGAAGAAAGCCTTGCACTGTCGGTAAAAGACGATAATATAAGCGTGAATACGGGCGTATACAGACTGAGTGACGGCGTCGTTTCAAAGATTTCCGATGAGGCTTACGACGAAGCGCTTTCACCGGCTGAAGTTATGCGATTTGTTCTTAAGGGACAAACCTGCTATATGAATTTGATGCTTGACTGATTTTTTAATTGATATGGATAAAAAGACGCTAAGAGCAAAAATGAAAAAACGCCGCGCCGAAATACGAGGCATGGACAACATATCACGAGCAATAAAGCGGAAGGTGCTTTCTCTTTCCGAGACTGAGAATGCCAAGACCGTTTTTTGCTATGTATCCTTCGGAACGGAGGCGGCGACGCACGAGCTCATACATTCGCTTTTGCATGAAGGTAAACGCGTGTGCGTGCCGAAAACATATCAAAGCGGCCGTATGGACGCCGTGGAGATAGACGGCCTAGGGCGCTTAAAACAAGGAAGCCTTGGAGTTATGGAGCCCGAAGACGGAAAAATTGTCGAAAAATCAGATATTGATATTGTAATAATCCCTGCACTTTGCTATGATAAGCTTGGGTATCGTTTGGGATACGGAAAGGGCTTTTACGACAGATATCTTGAGGATTTTCGTGGAATAAAGCTTGGCATCTGTCCCGATGAATGCCTAGTTTCAGATGTGCATCACGACGCCCATGACGTAAAAGCAGATATAATAGTAACGCAAAGCGAAGTTTTTTACCTGACAAAATAGTGCGAACGGACATAATATATGCCCGTTCGCTTGTGTGCGCTTCGATTTTTTCTAATAGCGATCGTTTTCACCGTTTAAAAGCACAAAAACGATGATTATCAAGGCTATAACAAGCCATGTGTTTTCGCTGCCGAAGAAACCTGACCCACCGCCGCAGGAATTGCCGCAGTTATCCATTTTCTCACCTCGTTTTTTGTAGGGTGATATATCATATGCAGATCTGCAGCGCTTGGTGAGAGCGCAGATCTACGGAGGTAGTAATGAGCGATCAAAAACAAGAATATCCGAGAGGAGACGCTCCCAGAAGGCCGAGAAACGAATATTATCCTCAAGCTAAGAAGGGAAATATCACTCGGCCGAGAAATGAATATTATCCCACGTCCACCGGCGAAACGAAAATAAGACCGAGAAATGAAAGCGGAATGCCGACTGCGCCGAAAAGCGCGCGCACAGAGGACATGCCCGAAAAGAAGCCTGTCTCAAAAAAGAAGTCTTCGTTTTCGGATATATTTAAAAGTTCCGATGACAAAAAGAAGCAAAAGGCGAAAACAGCCGCGCCCCGGCGCAGCGTGACAGAGACTAAAAAGAAGAGCACAGCCGCAAGATCTTACGGCACATCGGGCTACTCGGAAGAAAAGACGCAGACCGCGCCGCAAAAAAAGCTGACTGCGAAGGAAGCGCAGGCAATAAGGCGCGCGCAATCCGTAAAGAGCGCGTCAAAAGCTTCATACACGGCGGCGGGGAGCACGCAAACCGCGCCGAGAAACGCATCTGCGTCACGTTCAAGCATAGACAGCTATCTCGACACATATAACAAAACGTCAGACTGGCTTGACGAGAAAAAAAGAGACGAAGAGCAAAGGAAGGCCGAACAGAAGGCAAGAAAAGAGGCCAAACGCCAGAGAGACTTAGAAAAAAAGGCCAAAGAAAAAAGCGAAAAAAAGGCTGAAAAGGCTCGCGCTCGAGCATCAAAAAAGGAAGACGAAGGCAAAAGAAAAAGCGCGGGAGAGCTTTTAAATGAGCTGAGATCAAAAAAAGATAAAAAAGAATCTCAGGAAAAAGTAAATACAGAGGGAAAAAGAAAGCGTAAGACGGGACTAAAGCTTGTTCAGGCGGTAGTCGTAAGGTCGCTTATATATCTTGTTATCGCAGGCATTATATCGGCATTCATCATAAGCGTCGCAAACGACGCGTTCGGTCTTACAAAGGTCGATACGACGGAGATAGAGGTGACCATACCGGACGGAGCCTCGACGAAGGATATAGCTAAGATACTGCATAAGAACAAGCTTATAAAATACGAATTTGCATACGTGCTGTATGCGAAAATGACGAAAGAGGACGGCACGGCGAAATTCGGAGACTTTATACTTTCATACGATATGACGTACGATAATATAATGACGACCTTAAAACGCGGTCCCTTCTCCGAAACAAATCCGGATGACATAAGGATCCTTATCCCGGAGGGCTATGAGTGCGATCAGATAATCGACCTGCTCGTAAGCAACGGGCTCGGCACGCGGGAGACTTTCGAGGACGTTATAAACAATCACGATTTCGGATATAACTTCATAGACAGGATACCTGCCGACCGTCAGGGATATCGCCTTGAGGGATATTTGTTCCCCGATACATATATCTTCTCGAAAACAGAGGGAGAGATCTCGATAATAAGAAGAATGCTTCTTAACTTCGACAGAAAGATCACTGTAGATCTCTACGACAGAATGAACGAGCTCGGATATTCGCTCGACGAAACGATAACGCTGGCGTCGATAATCGAGCGCGAGGCGGGCACACTGTCGGATATGCCGCTCATTTCGTCGGTATTCCATAACAGACTCAATTCCGATTACAGATATCTCGAGTCCGACGCTACGCTCCAGTTCGTAATAGGCGAGAGAAAGGACATAGTATCGTATGAGGATACGGAGCTTGACAATCCTTACAATACATATCAGTATGCGGGACTGCCGCCCGGACCGATAGCATCGCCCGGTCTTGCGGCGATAAAGGCTGCGCTCTATCCGGAGGATACGAATTACTTCTACTTCGTTGCACGCGGAGACGGAACGAGCATGTTTGCCGAAACGTATGAGGAGCATCAGAGGAACGTCACCGTCGCAAGCAGAACGTGGGGAAATTAAGACGATGAATATAACTTACGATTATATAGACGAGTATATCTCCTCGCTTTACAGCGAGGAGAATCGTCTGATAAATGAAATAATCAAATTTGCCAGAGAGCGTCATATACCGGTGGTGTGTGACGCTGCCGCTTTAATGCTTAAATTTTTATGTGCCAGAGAGAGGCCCGCGCGCATACTCGAGGTGGGCACTGCGGTGGGATGCTCCGCGCTTATGATGTATTATGCGTCGGGCTCTGATCCGAAGATCGTTACAATAGAGCGAAACGAGGATATGGCCGCGCTGGCAAAGGAGAATATCGAGCGGGCAGGGCTTTCAGGGCGCATAGAGATAATAATAGCAGACGCGCACGAGGCGCTTTCGATGCAGAGCGGCGAATTCGACTTTATTTTTATGGACGCGGCGAAGGGACAGTATTTAAGCTTCCTTCCCGACGTTCTTAGGCTGCTTTCGCCTTCGGGACTTTTGGTCTGCGACAATGTGCTCATTCGAGGTATGGTGGCAAACGATGCGCTCGTGCCTCACAGGCATAAGACTATGACTGTGAATATGCGCGCTTTTATTGATAAGATAAAGCTCGATCCGACACTTGATTTTGCGCTTTTGTCAGTCGGGGACGGTATGCTGTTATGCCAAAAGAAGAGGTGAGACTATGACGATAAAAAGACCCGAGCTTCTTGCTCCGGCAGGGAGTTTTGAAAAGCTCAAGGCCGCCGTAAGATATGGCGCCGACGCCGTTTACGTCGGCGGGACCGATTTCGGGCTTCGCGCCGCGTCGAAGAATTTTTCCGATTCGGAGCTTAAAAGCGCGGTAGAGTACTGCCATGAGAGAGGAAAGAAGCTCTACGTAACGGTAAACATAATAGCAAGGAACGACGATATAGAAAGACTTCCCGCATATCTTTCGCTTTTAAACGAGATAAAGCCGGACGCGCTCATAATTGCAGATATAGGGGTAATGAGCCTTGCGAAAAAATATGCGCCCGACGTGCCGATACATGTAAGCACTCAGGCGAACGCGACGAATTATATGTCCGCGCTCGAGTATTATAAGCTCGGCGCTTCCCGCGTTATACTTGCTCGGGAGCTTTCGCTTCGCGAGATAAAACAAATGCACGAAAAGCTTCCGAAAGAGCTTGAGCTGGAGGCGTTCGTTCACGGCGCGATGTGCATATCGTATTCGGGAAGATGTCATCTTTCAAATTATATGGCGGCGCGTGACGGCAATCACGGCGAATGCGCGCAGCCGTGCAGATGGAAGTATTTCCTCATGGAGGAGAAGCGGCCGGGAGAATTTTATGAGGTATTTGAGGAAGAAAACGGCGCGTTTATCTTAAACTCGAAGGACCTTAACATGATAGAGCATATACCAAAGCTTATAGACGCGGGCATATCGAGCTTTAAGATAGAAGGGCGCGTAAAAACGGAGTACTACGTCGCAACCGTGGTAAACGCTTATCGTCAGGCGATAGACGCGTACTGCGCCGATCCCGAAGGATACGTTTTCGACAAAAGGCTTTTAAGAGAGGTCTTAAAAGTAAGTCACAGAGCATATCACACAGGCTTTTTCTTCGGACATCCGAAAGAGAGCGGCCAAGTGTACGAATCGAGCTCATATATACGCGAGTATGAAGTGGCGGCCGTGGTGGAGAAAGATTCGTCTGCCGGAGCGCTTGCATCATGTACGCAGAGGAACAAATTCAAAAAGGGCGACCGACTTGAGATCCTCACCCCCGGGCGCACGGGAGAGGAGTTTACGGTAAGCGAAATGTATAACGAAAACGGCGAGACGATAGAGGCCGCGCCGCATCCAACTATGGCGCTTTCTTTGCGCATCCCGTTTGACGTAAAAGCGGGAGACATGTTAAGACGGCAAAAGTAACGCTGATTTGATAATTTTACGCAGGAGAGAGACGCATGGCGGATATAATAGAAACTTTCGGAGGTTTTGTAGAACGGCAGATACCGAAGCGTCCGCTTTTTGCAAGGCGGCTTTTGCTTACGGCGTACCGCGCCTACGGATGGAAACTGAAGCATATTCCCAATAAGAACCTCGGCGCGGCGAAAAATTATCTCGGCGCGCTCTGCATGGACTTTATAGTGAGTCCGCTTTCGCATCCCGAAGCCCAGGTGCTTACTAGCATGTTCACGCCGTGCGAGGTGTTTTTTGCAATGGGGCTTTACCCCATGTGTGCGGAGCAGTATTCGACATATACGAACGGCGCAGGCGCAGAGCAGGTATTTGTAAGGACGGCAGAGAATGCAGGCATATCGGAGACGTATTGCTCTTATCATAAGATATTGACGGGCGCTGCGGTAAGCGGCGTTATGCCTAAGCCCGCTGCCATTGTGAACACTTCGCTTGCCTGCGACGCGAATAATCTTACGTTCAGAAAGGCGGCCGAGCTTTTTTCGGCGCCTCAGTTTTATATCGACATACCCTACGAGCCGTGTGAAGAGGCCGTTTGTTACGTGGCGGATCAGATGAAAGATATGACGGCGTGGCTTGAGGATATAACGGGCAGGAAAGCCGATCTTAATAAGCTGAACGAAGCTTTAGCGCTTTCGCGCGAAACTGTGCGCACGATGCATGAGGTCATGGCTTTAAGAAAAGACAGATACATTTCCGCCGAGCTTACGAGCGAGCTTTATGAGGCGCTCCTTATGCATAATGCGCTTGGGCGTCCCGGGACGCTTACATATGCGAGGATGCTTAAAGAGGACTTTTTAAACAGCAAAGTAAGACCCGGAAAAAAGATAATTTGGATGCACACAAATCCGTTTTATCAAAAAACGGCGAAGACGATATTCGACTACAGCCGCGACCCGTGGATAATGATTACCGAGCTTTGCTACGATTCGCTTATAGACATGGACGACTGCGACCCGTACCGCGCCATGGCAAGAAGAGTAGTATATAACTATTATAACGGACCGATATCGAGGCGCATAGAAAAGGCGGCGGACACGGCGCGCGCGCTCGAGGCCGACGGAGTGATACTCTTCTGTCACTGGGGATGCAAGGAAACGTGCGGCGCCGCCGCGCTTATTGAGAAGGCGCTTACGGACGCGGGCATTCCTACTCTTGTTTTAAACGGCGACGGAGTGGACCGACGCAACAATTCCGACGGACAGTTAAAAACGAGGATAGGCGCATTTTTGGAGATGCTGGAGGAACGCCGATGATCTATACTGCCTGTAAATACGCGCCGGGGGAGCTTTTTTCGGGTTTTTTAGAGACGGCAAGTCGTCTTGACCCCGCGCCTGCGTCTTTTTCCTGTGCGGACGGTTGCTCCCACCCGAACATGTGCGGCTTTGCAAAGGCCGTAATAGAAGAGGTGAACGAAAAAAAGGTGCGAGAGCTTGTCATAACGGACTGCTGCGACGCGATGAGAAGGACATTTGACGTGCTGTTAGGCGAGGAACTTTCGTTTATATATTTTCTGCCGCTGCCCCATAAGACGGGCAGGGGGGAAACGGCCATGCTTTCGGCAGAGCTTAAAAAACTGAAAAACGCATATGAAAAATATTCGGGCAAATGCTTTTCATGGGAGCGCGCATGGGAAGCCTGTAAAGAAAACATAAAAGACAAAGAAGATGCGCGCGAATACGTAAGCGTTTCGGGCGCGCACGGCGGCAGCGCGCTCATAGCGCAGACGCGCGCCGTAATGCCCGATATATACATAAAAGACGACACATGCTCTGGAGATCGGACATGGCGCGCCTCTGCCTTTAAAGAATGCTCGCCGAAAAACGAGGAAGAGTTCTTTTTATGTTACGCAAGGCTTCTTCTTACCGGACCGGCGCCGTGTATGCGTATGCTCGACATAAAAGCGCGCGCTCGTTACGACACGGGCATAAAGGGTATAATATACCACACGATGAAGTTTTGCGACTATTACAGCTTTGAATACGCCGACATAAGGGGGCGCGCAGGCGTTCCGATTTTGAAGATCGAAACGGACGCGACGCCGCAGGCTTCGGGACAGCTTAAAACGCGCATAGAGGCCTTCGGTGAAACGTTGGGGTTAAATAATATGAAAAAGACGGACACACTCGCCGCGCGCGCGTCCGCGCGCTTCGTTGCGGGGCTTGATTCGGGTTCAACAAGCACCGACGCAGTCATAATGGACAAGGACAAAAATATAGTCGGAAGCGCCGTGATCGAAACGGGAATGTCTGCGACAAAGAGCGCAAGAGAGGCGCTTTCGGCGGCGCTGAGCGAGGCGGGCATATCGGAAAACGAGCTTTTGCTTGTTGTTGCAACGGGCTACGGCAGGGATTTTATCGACATAAAGAAGCAGACCATGACGGAGATAACATGTCACGCGCGCGGCGCGGCATATCTTTTCCCCGGCGCGCGCACAGTAATAGACATAGGCGGCCAGGACTCGAAGATAATACGGATAGACGAGGGCGGAAACGTGCAGGGATTTGTGATGAACGATAAGTGCGCAGCCGGCACGGGAAGGTTTCTTGAGATGCAGGCGCGCGCCCTTGGGCTTTCGCTCGCCGAGATGAGCCGCATGGGGCTTCGGTGGAGAAACGAGGTCAAGATATCGAGCATGTGTACCGTATTCGCGGAATCCGAGGTAGTAAGCCTCGTTGCCAAGGATACCGCGGTCGAGGATATAATACACGGACTAAATGAATCTGTAGCTTCTAAGACCGAGAGCCTTATAACGCGCGCACAGGGCAAGCCGGGATTTGCAATGACGGGCGGCGTTTCTAAGAATACAGGAGTTGTTGAATGCCTTGAAAAGCGGCTTGGTCAAAAGATCTCCGTATCGCCGCGTTCGCAGCTTTGCGGAGCTATCGGCGCCGCGCTCATAGGCTGGTCGGAGTTTCTTGAAAAGTAAACGACTGCGTTTTTTGATTTTTACAATATAAAAAATCAAGCCCGTAAATCGTTGACAATGACGCGGCTTAAATATATAATAAATGTTTGGAAAAAGATAAAGATATAAGGAGTTTTTTATGGAATACATGGGGCTTAACGAGATAAGAGAAAAATTTCTTTCGTTTTTTGAAAGCAAGGATCATTTAAGGCTCAAAAGCTTTCCGCTCGTGCCGATAAACGACAAGTCGCTGCTTTTGATCAATTCGGGCATGGCGCCCTTAAAGCCGTATTTTACCGGTGAAAAAACGCCGCCTTCAAAGCGCGTTACCACCTGTCAGAAGTGCATACGCACACCCGATATCGAGCGCGTTGGCAAAACGGCGCGCCACGGCACCTTCTTTGAGATGCTGGGCGACTTTTCCTTCGGAGATTACTTTAAAAAAGAAATAATCCCGTGGGCATGGGAGTTCTGCACGGACGTTATGAAGCTGCCTGTAGAAAAGCTTTATGTGACCGTATATGAGAACGACGACGAGGCCTATGAACTTTGGAACAAAAAGATAGGCATCCCCGCAGAGCGCATCGTGCGCCTCGGCAAGGACGACAACTTCTGGGAGATAGGCATGGGCCCCTGCGGACCGTGCTCGGAGATATATTTTGACCGCGGAGAGGAAAACGGATGCGGCAAGCCCGACTGCAAGCCCGGCTGCGACTGTGACCGCTATGTGGAGTTTTGGAATCTCGTGTTTACGCAGTTCGATTCGGACGGAGCCGGCAACTATGCGCATCTTGAGCATCCTAATATTGACACAGGCATGGGCCTTGAGCGTATGGCCTGCATAGTGCAGGGCGTGGACAACCTTTTCGAGGTAGACACGATACGCCGCGTAATAGACCACGTTGCGCGCCTTGCCCATACGGAATACAAAAAAGACTCCGTTAAGGATATGTCCATCCGCGTTATCACCGACCATATAAGAAGCGTCACTTTCTTAGTAAGCGACGGAGTGCTCGCATCCAACGAAGGACGCGGATACGTTTTAAGAAAGCTTTTAAGACGCGCCGCAAGACACGGCAAGATCTTAAAGATAGAAGGCACGTTCCTTTCCGATCTGTGCGAAACGGTCATTTCGGAGTCCGGAGAGGCTTATCCCGAGCTTATCGAAAAGCGCGACTTCATAAAGAAAGTCATCCGCATGGAGGAGGAACGCTTTATTGAGACGATAGACTCGGGCATGGCGCTGCTTGATTCGATGATAGCCGAGATGCAAAAAAGCGCTGATCCCAAGAAAAAGCATATCTTCTCCGGCGATACGGCGTTCAAGCTTTACGACACCTATGGCTTCCCGCTCGATCTCACGCGTGAGATACTTGAGGAAAAGGGTATCGTAGTTGACGAAGTGAGATTTGAGGAGCTCATGGAGAAGCAGCGCGAAATGGGACGCGCGAACCGCGCGGCAATGGACGACGTAAGTTGGAGCGCAAACTCCATGTCGGATATAGGCGATGATATAGATTTCAGATTCGTAGGGTACGATACGTTTGCCTCCGACGCAAAGGTAGCCGTAATGCTCAAGGACGGCCAAAGAACTGACGTGGCACAGGACGGCGACAGCGTACTCGTAGTGCTTGATACGACTCCGTTCTACGCCGAAGGCGGCGGACAGGTGGGCGACGTGGGCATCATAAACGCACCTAACGGCGTACTCACCGTTCGCGACACGAAAAAGACGGCTCTCGGCATTCACGTTCACATCTGCACCGTAAGCGAGGGAACTGTGTTTAAGGATGACGCGGTGCGCGCCATTGTCGATAAAGACACGCGTTTAAAGACGATGAGGAACCACTCGGTAACTCATATTATGCAAAAGGCATTAAAGGAAACTCTGGGCGATCATATTACACAGTCGGGCTCGTATGTCGATCAGTATCGCACGCGATTTGACTTTACTCACTTCTCGCCTGTTACGAAGGAGGAGTTAAGAAAAGTTGAGCGCCGTGTAAACGAGATAATAATGGAAGGTCTCCCCATAACTTTCTCATATATGAGCATAGACGAGGCAAAGGCCATAGGTGCGACGGCCGATTTCGGCGAGAAATACGGCGATGTGGTTCGCGTTGTAAATATGGGCGATTATACGATAGACCTCTGCGGAGGCACACATCTCGACAATACAGCGAAGGTAGGCCTTTTCAAGATAGTATCCGAGGCGTCTGTTGCGGCGGGAACGCGCCGTATCGAGGCCGTTACCGGCACTAACGTGCTTGAATTTTTACAGAGAGCCGAGCAGGAAATAGAAGACGCGGCTCAGCTTCTAAAGACTACTCCCACCGACCTCGTTTTAAGAGCGCATCAGGTAGTGCAGGAGATGAAGGATAATTCCAAGATAATAGAAAAACTTTCGTCGCGTATAGCGAATATGCAGATAGTAGATATGCTCAACGTGTCGAAGGACGTTAAGGGCGTAAACGTGGTTGCGGCGAAGCTTGACGACGTGGACATGGAGACGATGCGAATGATGGGCGACGCCGCAAAGGAGCGCGTTCCAAACGGAGTTGCAGTAATGTCCACCGTGAAGGACGGCAAGATAAGCTTCCTTTGCGTATGCGGCAAGGACGCCGTTAAGAGCGGCGCTCATGCGGGCAAAATAATAAAGGCCGTGGCGACGATATGCGGCGGCGGAGGCGGCGGACGCCCCGACAGCGCGACTGCAGGCGGCAAGGACGTCTCAAAGCTTGAAGAAGCGCTTGAAGCCGTAAATAATATAGTTTCGGATATGATAAAATAAATTAAGACGCGCAAGTCTGAACAATATAAAAGGAGGTTTTTTCATGGACGACTGCTTATTCTGCAAAATAATCGCGGGAGAGATACCTTCAAAGAAGATCTACGAGGACGAAAAGTGTTATGCGTTTTATGACATTTCGCCTCAGGCGCCCGTACATTTTTTGGTGATACCGAAGACGCATATAAAAGATGCGAACGCTCTAAACGCCGAAAATGCAGACGTTGTGGCTCACGCTTATGTGAAGATAGCCGAGATAGCAAAGACGCTTGGCATAGCAGAGGACGGATATCGTATAGTTAACAACTGCGGCAAGAACGGACAGCAGAGCGTCGCACATCTTCATTTTCATGTTTTGGGCGGCCGCATGATGAAATGGCCTCCGGGCTGATATAATAAAAACAGACAAAAGTATCGAGGGGAAAGGGTATTTTTAAAATGAGCGAACTTAAGCCTAATGAAGGCAAAAAAGCCATAGTTTTAGTCGATGGAGCGTATTATCTCCGCCTGCCTATAAGAACTCACGTAATAACCGATCAGGACAAGATCGAGGACGTAGCCGTAAAATATGCGAAGGAGCACGTTCGCAAGGGCGATATATTCTTCGTATCCGAAAAGGCCGTGGCCTGCACTCAGCGCAGAGCCATACCCTTAGAGGAGATAAAGCCCAGAAAGCTTGCGCGTTTTTTAACGAAATTTGTCTACAAGTCGCCCTTCGGCATAGGTTTGGGCATGCCCGAAACTATGGAGATGGCCTTAAGAGAATGCGGGGTGCCGCGCATTCTGTTTGCAGCGGGCGTAAGCGCAATAGGCAAGCTGTTTCGTCAGCGCGGCTGGTTTTACAAGATAGCTGGCTATAAGGCGGAGTCGATAGACGGCCCTACGCCCAATACGCTTCCTCCGTATAACAGGTATGTCGTACTCGGTCCGGCCGAGCCGGACGAAGTGGCAAAGAGCCTGTCGAACGCGCTGGGCATACGCGCCTGCGTCGTTGATATAAACGACCTTGCGGGACGAATTTTGGGCGCGTCGCATACGAGCATGGACCGCGACAGACTTGTAAAGATACTTAAAGACAATCCGCTCGGACAGAGCGCACAGCAAACCCCGATGGGTCTTATACGAGAGATAGACGCGGAAGACGTTGAGACGATAGAGGCAGCCGTAAGTACGGCAAGAAAGGCGTTTGAGGCGGCAGAATCCGTTATGCCGACTGCGACAAGCGCTGCAAAGGAAGCAATGGATGACGCCGCGCGCGAAGCAGCTCCGAATGTGGAAAAGATCGGCGAAGACGCAAAGGAAGCGCCGAAAAGCTCGACAGAAACGGTGAAGGAGGCTGTGGAAGCTCAAAAAATGGCCGAGGTCATTGTAGATGAGGCAATGGCGACAAAGAATATACCCACGGCGACCGAGGCCGTAAAAGAGGCCATTGAGGAAGCCGCAAGAACAGATGAATAAATAAAGATGGATCACTTAAAAAACAGGCTGAAGGATTCTTACGGCCTGTTTTTTATATATTTAAAAGCATGCGGCAACTGCGCGTTTACATATGGGCAAGCCAAGTGGTATACTCATAAAAAGGACAAATCCGGGCTTTGGGAGGATGTAAAAATGACCGAAAAAGAGAAAATGATTTCGCAGAAGTGGTTTGACAACTCAGATCCATGGATGGTAAAACAAAGACAGCTTGCGGCCGACACGGCTATAGATTATGATCGGACAAGGGAAGAGGATGCGGAAACGAAAAACCGGCTTCTTAAGGGACTTTTAGGTCATATCGGCGAGAATTGCAGTATCGCAGTCGGCGTTAAGTTTGATTACGGCTGCAATACATACATTGGGGACGACGTAGTCGTAAATTTCAATGTCGTGTTTCTTGACTGCGCCGAAATACATATAGGAGATCGTGTGCTTATAGGCCCAAATTGCTCGCTTCTTACCCCCATGCATCCGCTGCTGCCGAAGGAACGCTGTCATAGGAAGGCCGAGGACGGACATAAGTATTTAATGATACTTGCAAAGCCCATTGTACTTGAGGACGACGTTTGGCTTGGGGGCAACGTTACAATAATGCCCGGAGTTACCGTTGGACGCGGTTCGATAATAGGTGCTGGAAGCGTTGTGACAAAGGATATACCGCCCAACAGCATAGCGGCAGGAAATCCGTGCCGCATCATTCGCAAGATCACACCGGAGGATACGATGTACAAGCAATAAGCAATATAAAAAGACCCTCTCTTCAGTGTGGAACTTTAAGGATCTAAAAAGCGGCGCATAGGCTGCTTTTTTAACACATTCTTCACTAATTCGTCTTTTTGGAATATTATAATAATACATATACATATTTTTCATGTTGCATGTATTTTTTGTTGTGCTTTTGACATGTGTGTGATATAATTTATTATTATATTATTTAAGGTCAGGTCAGACATCATGATAATACTGGGGATAGATCCAGGGATCGCCACTGTGGGATACGGTATAATCGAATATAAGGGCAATTCATTTACGACGCTTGATTACGGCTCAATACTGACGGAGGCGCATTCGGAGTTTCAGGCGCGGCTCATGTCGATAAACGCGCAGCTTATAAGGCTTATAAATATGTTCAAGCCGGACGCTGCCGCCGTAGAGGAGCTGTTTTTCAACAAAAACATAAAAACAGCCATAACCGTGGCACAGGCCAGAGGCGCGATAATACTTACGTGCGCTCAAAGCGGCATTCCGACATTCGAGTATACGCCTCTTCAGGTGAAGCAGGCCGTTGTCGGCTATGGCCGCGCCGATAAGAACCAGGTGCAGCAGATGACTAAGATACTGCTCAATTTAAAGGCTGTGCCAAAGCCCGATGATACAGCCGATGCACTGGCCATCGCCATATGTCACGCGCACAGCAACAATTCTATTATGAGGTGAGATATGTTTTATTATCTTAACGGCACGATCGATATAATCGACGATGCGCGCGTAGCTATAGACTGCGGCGGCGTGGGATATCTTGTGTATACGGGGCTTCATACGAGAAAGCAGCTTAAAGACGGCGAGAAAGTAAAGCTTTATACATATGCTTCGATAGGCGAAGACAAGTTTGACATATACGGTTTTCTTACAAAAGAGGAAATAGACCTTTTCTGCGCTCTTTTGGACGTTTCGGGCGTAGGCGCAAAAAGCGCCGCAAGCCTTTTGTCGATGCCGCCCGATACTGTGATACGCGCCATAATCTCCGGCGATCATAAAACCATACAAAAGGCGCAGGGAATAGGGGCAAAGGCGTCGCAGAGGATAGTTCTGGAGCTTAAAAACAAGTTCAAGGGATACAAGTTCGACGACGATACCGAAAGAGATGGTGCGCCTGTTTTCCTTCAGGGAAGCAGATTTGAGGAGGCCCGCGACGCGCTTACGGCTCTCGGTTTTACCTTGCAGCAGGCAGAAGGCGTGCTTTCGGGAATGGATACAGAGAAGCTCTCTGTAGAGGAGATAATAAGAAGAAGCCTTAAGGAACTTATGAGATAAAGGAGAGTAAGCGTTTTGAGCGGCGATAACGACAGGCTTATAACGGAAAACTTAACATCGTTCGACGCGGATATAGAGACGTCGCTTCGTCCGCGCCGTATGGAAGAGTATATAGGGCAAGAAAAAGCAAAAGAGCGTCTTTCCATAGCGATCAAGGCGGCAAAGGAAAGAGGCGAGGGCATAGATCACGTGCTTCTTTACGGGCCTCCCGGTCTCGGCAAAACGACGCTTGCGGGCGTTATAGCAAATGAGATGGGAGTAAACCTAAGAGTAACATCGGGCCCCGCCATAGAGAAGCAGGGCGACCTTGCCGCGCTCCTTACAAATCTTTCCGAGCACGACGTTCTGTTCATCGACGAGATACACAGGTTGAGCCGCAGCGTTGAGGAGATACTGTATCCCGCTATGGAGGACTGCGCGCTTGATATAATCATAGGCAAGGGACCGTCGGCGCGTTCGATACGGCTTGAATTAAAGCCGTTCACGCTTATAGGCGCGACGACGCGCGCAGGCCAGATAACGTCGCCCTTGCGCGACCGATTCGGAGTGATACTCAGGCTCGAAATGTATACCGATAAGGAGCTTCTCGAGATAGTCATGCGTTCGGCGCGCATACTCGGAATAGCCGCGGATGAGGCGGGCGCTCTTGAGATAGCGCGCCGCTCCAGAGGCACACCGCGTATAGCAAACAGGCTTTTAAAGAACGTGCGTGATTTCGCACAGGTAAGAGCTGACGGCGTGATAACGAAAGAGGTGGCAGACAGCGCGCTTTCAATGCTTGAGATCGACGCTCTGGGGCTTGACGCTATAGACAGACGTATGCTTGAGGCAATAATAAACATATTCGGCGGCGGTCCCGTCGGACTTGATACTCTGGGCGCTACCATAGGAGAGGACTCCAATACGATAGAAGACGTATACGAACCGTATCTTATGCAGATAGGCTTTCTAGGACGCACTCCCAGAGGGCGCGTCGTAACTCCGCTTGCATACAGGCATTTGGGCATACCGATGAAAGACGATAAAAACGACGGCGGCAATCAGATGAAGATGGATCTGCCGTAAATATAAAAACACGGACAAAATAATGATATTTGGGAGGAAATCATGGGTAAATATTTTGGTACTGACGGAATACGCGGCATAGCAAACACCGATCTTACTTGCGAGCTTGCATTTAGAACGGGAAAAGCGGCGGCGCTGGTGCTTTCGGAGGCGTGCTCGCACAAGCCTTTGATACTCATAGGAAAGGATACGCGCATATCGTCGGATATGCTTGAAGCGGCCATAACGGCGGGATTTTGTTCGGTGGGAGCAAGCGTAGTGAGCTTGGGTGTTATCCCTACTCCGGCGGTTGCGTATTTTGTAAAGAAGCTTTCAGCCGATGCAGGCGTCGTTATTTCGGCTTCGCACAATTCGATGGAGTATAACGGCATAAAGCTGTTCAACTCCGAGGGAAGAAAGCTCTCCGACGAGATAGAAGCGAAGATCGAGGCAATACTTGACGACAAGAGCTTTAAGTTTCCCGAAGTTTCGGGCGCGGATATAGGCCGCGTGAGCGTTTACGAGGCGGCGAAGAAGGAATACGTCGATTTTCTTCTGACTGCTGCAGACGACGACCTTTCGGGAATGAAGATAGCCGTTGACTGCGCGAACGGAAGCTCGTCCGGCACAGCGCAGGCGCTCTTTTCGGCGCTCGGCGCGGACGCTTACGTATTTTGCAATACGCCCGACGGCACGAATATAAACGACAAATGCGGCTCCACGCATCTTGAGGGACTTAAAAAGACCGTAAAAGATGGCGGATATCATGTGGGC
This sequence comes from Clostridia bacterium, assembly GCA_017405765.1. Lineage (NCBI taxonomy): Bacteria > Bacillati > Bacillota > Clostridia > Clostridia bacterium. The sequence continues at coordinate 10,326 of JAFQZS010000041.1, read as the reverse complement.
GTTGCATTTGACGGCGACGCCGACCGTGTGCTCATGGTAGACGAAAACGGCGATGAGATAGACGGCGACAAGATAATCGCGGGCCTTGCGCTCGATATGAAGAAAAACGGCACGCTCAAGGGCAACTCGGCCGTTGTCACTATAATGACGAATATGGGATTTTTTAAGCGCATGGAAGAGGCCGGCATAAACGTAGTAAAAACGAAGGTCGGCGACAGATACGTTATAGAGGGAATGCTCGAAGGCGGCTATAACATTGGCGGAGAGCAGTCGGGACATATAATACTTTCAGACTACAACACAACCGGAGACGGCGAGCTTTCTGCAATAAGATGGCTTCTTGCCCTTAAAAAGCAGGGCATAAAGGCGTCTGAGTTTGCGGCCGTGATGAAAAAATTCCCGCAGACCATAAAGAACGTGCGCGTGACGCCCGAGGGAAAGAAGGCCATAGATTCAGACCCCGACATTCAAACTGTCATAAATAATGTAAATGCAGAGCTTGGCGATTCGGGACGCACGGTCGTTCGCGCATCGGGCACTGAGGCGCTTATCCGCGTTATGCTCGAGGGTGAGGATATAGAAAAGATAGAGCGTATGGCCGAAGAGATAGCCGACGCGATAAAGAATAAATACGGAGCATAGGCAGGGATCAAAAAAATATGTGGTTGGCCGAAAACTGGCGCGATTATGAAGTTTTGGACGCGGCGGACAAGGAGAAGCTTGAACGATGGGGCGATATAATACTTATCCGCCCCGATCCTGCCGTGATTTGGACAAAAAATAAAGACGAACGGCTATGGAGCCAAGCCCATGCGCGATATACACGCTCAAAAAGCGGAGGAGGCTCATGGGACAGATTTGCGGCGGATACGTTTTCTGTGTCTTACGGGGAGCTTCACTTCAGACTGAAGCAGTTCGGCTTTAAGCATACAGGTCTTTTTCCCGAGCAGGCCGTAAATTGGGACTGGTTCATGCCTTTAATAAAAAATGCGGGCCGCCCCGTAAAAGTGCTGAATCTGTTTGCATATACGGGAGGAGCAACAATGGCGGCGGCGAAGGCGGGCGCAAGCGTATGTCATGTGGACGCCGCAAAGGGCATGGTATTATGGGCAAAGGACAACGCCCGCGCCTGCGGCCTTTCGGATGCGCCTATAAGGTATATCGTGGATGACTGTATAAAATTTATAAAACGCGAGCTTAGGCGCGGTTCGCGCTATGATGCGATCATTATGGACCCTCCGTCATACGGGCGGGGACCCGATGGAGAGGTGTTCAAGATAGAGGATAAGCTTTATGAGCTGTGCGAGCTTTCCGCAATGCTGTTAAGCGAAGAACCGCTGTTCTTTTTGGTAAATTCATATACGTCTGTGTTGGGTCCGGCCCTCTTGGAAAACATACTGAAGCTTACTGTTACAAAGCGCATAAAGGGCAAAGTATCGGCCTCGGAGATCGGGCTTCCCGTAAAGAATGCGGATATCGTGCTGCCGTGCGGAACGGCGGGACGCGTAGAGTTTTAATTATTGGAGATTTATGATGAAACCTTTTATCTCATTTGAAAATCTTAGCTTTAAATATGCTCCGCAGCAGCCGAAATGGGTGCTTGACAAAATAAACCTTACTATAGACGAAGGCTCGTTTGTCGCCGTATTGGGACATAACGGAAGCGGAAAATCAACGCTTGCAAAGCATTTAAACGCGATACTTTTGCCTACAGAAGGCAAGGTATATGTTGACGGGATAGACACGGCAGATGAAGAAAAGCTGTTTGAGCTGAGGCAGCGCGTAGGAATGGTTTTTCAAAATCCCGACAATCAGATCGTGGCAACGGTAGTGGAGGAGGATGTGGCGTTCGCGCCCGAGAATTTGGGGGTGCCGCCGGCGGAGATAAGAAAGCGAGTAGACGACGCCCTTGAGGCCGTAGGTATGAGCGAATATAAGGAAGCGGCGTCGTACCATCTTTCGGGCGGTCAAAAGCAGCGCATTGCCATTGCGGGCGTGCTTGCCATGATGCCTAAGTGCATAGTTTTGGACGAGCCCACGGCAATGCTCGATCCGCAGGGACGAAAAGAAGTTATGAATACGATACGCGACCTTAACCGCAAGGCCGGCATAACTATCGTAATGATAACCCATTATATGAACGAGGCCGTAATGGCCGACAGAGTAATCGTTATGGACGACGGACATATTATATTGGACGGCGATCCTTATGATGTGTTTTCGCATGTTGAAGAACTGAAGGCCGTAGGTCTTGACGTTCCGCAGACTACGGAGCTTATCTACCTTTTGAAGCGCGCAGGCGTGGATATCAAAAAAACAGTGCTTACGGACGAGGAATGTGCCGATGCACTTTACAGCCTTTTGGAGGAACAAAGGTGAAAATCGAGATACAAAATCTGACACATACGTACGGGGTGGGCACGCCCTTTGTAAAGAATGCCCTGGACGATGTGAGCATAACTATAGAGGATCATGATTTTATCGGTCTTATCGGGCACACGGGAAGCGGCAAGTCTACGCTTGTGCAGCATCTTAACGGCATCTTAAAGCCGACAAAAGGGCAAATTCTTCTCGACGGCCGCGATATGTGGGACAAAGCCACCAATATACGCGACGTCAGGTTTAAAATAGGTCTTGTATTCCAATATCCCGAGCATCAGCTCTTTGAGGAAACGGTATACAAAGATATTGCGTTCGGTCCGACGAATATGGGGCTTTCAGAGGATGAAATACGCGAGCGTGTTATGTATGCTCTTAAATTCGTCGGCCTTGAGTCCGATATTTTAGAGCAGTCTCCGTTTGAACTGTCGGGCGGTCAAAAGCGCCGCGTGGCCATTGCGGGCGTTATCGCGATGAAGCCGGAAGTGCTTGTGCTCGACGAGCCGACGGCAGGTCTTGACCCCAAGGCGAGAGACGATCTGCTCCTTCAGATAAAGAAGTATCATAAGGAGAATAATTCCACCGTTATCATCGTGTCACATTCCATGGAGGATATGGCGAAGACGGTGGACAAGATAATCGTTGTAAAGGACGGAAAGATCGAGAGATTTTTGCCTGTGGGAGAGATATTTGCAGACGCCGAGTCGCTTGGATCGATGGGGCTTGATATCCCGACCATAACAAAGGTGTTCAAGAGATTAAAGGAGCGCGGAGTTGATATAGACACAAATGTCTATACCGTAAAATATGCATATGAGATAGTGAGCAAACGCTTATTCGGGGAGGTAAAGGCCAATGCTTAAAGATATAACTCTGGGCCAGTTTTTCCCCGGCGCCTCGCCCATACACAGGCTCGATCCGCGCACAAAGCTTCTTTTGGCGCTGATATTTATAGTAGTGCTTTTTGTGATCAACAATATTTTGGCCTATGTAATAATGGGTGTGCTTTTGGCAGTTGTCGTTAAGGTGTCCCAGATACCGCTGGGGCTTGTTTTAAAGGGCTTAAAGCCGATATTTGTCATAGTAATAATTACCGCGGCGCTGAATATTTTTTATAATCCCAACGGCGAAGTGCTGTGGGAATGGGGCATACTGCGCGTTACGGTGAACGGCATAATGATGGGCGTATTCATGGCGATAAGGATAGTTTATCTTATCATAGGAGTTGCTATAATCCTTACTTACACAACGTCGCCGATACTTCTTACCGACGCCGTTGAGAGCGCATTTTCACCGTTTAAACGCTTCGGATTCCCCGCGCATGAGATAGCCATGATGATGACTATCGCAATAAGATTTATACCGACGCTTGTTGAGGAGACGGAAAAGATAATCAACGCACAGAAGGCGCGCGGCGCCGATTTTGAAACGGGAAGCATATTAAAGCGTGCAAAGGCGCTCGTGCCCATACTTGTGCCGCTTTTCGTGTCGGCCTTCAAGCGCGCCGACGAGCTTGCGATAGCTATGGAGTGCCGCTGTTACCGGGGCGGCGAGAACAGAACGCGCATGAGAGTATTAAAGACGACTTCGCTGGATTATGCCGCTGTCGTAATAACCGTCGCAGTATGCGCCGGACTTATCGCGTTCAACTTTATTGACTTCGGATGGAGGCTTTGAGGCCTTGGATATGCGGAATATAAGGCTGTGGCTTAAGTTTGACGGAGCTGGGTACCACGGATGGCAGAGCCAGAAGAACGCACTGTCCGTATGCGAAGTAATAACGGACGCGCTTAACGCTCTTACGGGAGAGGATATAAAGCTTTACGGATGCTCGCGCACCGATGCGGGCGTACACGCGCGCATCTACTGCGCTTCGTTCAATACGAAAAGCCCGATCGGCGCCGAAAGACTCCCCTTTGCTTTGAACTTCAGACTGCCCGGCGATATACGTGCCGTCGGAGCAGAGGATATGCCCCCGGATTTTCACGCGCAGTATTCGTGCATGGGAAAGGAATACGTTTACAGGCTCCACTGCGGACGCTTCGACGACCCGTTTTACAGGGGCAGGGTCTATCATTACAGATACGGCGAGCTTGACGTGCAGAAGATGGATGAGGCCGCGAAATTCTTTATAGGTACGCATGACTTTTCATCGTGCATGGCCAAAGGCTCTCAGGCGAAGAGCACGGTACGCACGGTCAAGTATTTCAATGTGGAAAAGAAAGACGGACTTATTGAGTTTACGGTATACGCCGACGGCTTTTTATACAATATGGTCAGAATAATGTCAGGCACGCTTGTTGAGGCGGGGCGAGGAAAGATAATGCCGCATGATATAGAGGGTATACTCATTTCGCGCGACAGAAGGCGCGCAGGCCTTACGCTGCCTCCGCACGGGCTGTATCTTACAAAAGTGGATTATACCGTTTAAAAGCGGCGTATGAGTTTGAATGCAGGTGTTTATAAAGATGCAGGATGATTTAAGAAAAAGAGGCATAATAGATCCGGACGATCCGAGATATAAAAGAAAAGAGCGGCCTGTTCTTCGCAAAAAAAGAAATATAAAGGCCGAAAGGGAGCTGCGTGCCCAAAAGGCGCGAAAAAACCGCAACAGGCTGATAATTTTCGGTATTATATTTATAATAGTCGTTCTGCTCATTCGTTTCGGAGATCTGTTTACCGTATCAAATATAAAATATACTTTTGATAATCTGGGATCGTCGATAAGAGGCGAAAATATAAGCTCGATCGATTTTACTTATGAGCCGGATAATAAGTACGAAATGTATAAGGGCGGTCTTGTTATAGGTTCAAGCGAGGGCGTGCGCATACGCCGTCCGAATAAGGGTGACGCTTACGTGGCATCGCGAACCTTTTCAGATATACAGCTTGAAAAGAACGACCGCTATGTTATAGCATACGATTATCTCGGTCAGGGGTATGTTGTGATATCGGGCACAGACGTCGAGTCGTCTCAGAATGTAAACGGCACTATACTTAGCGCGCGGCTTTCCCGCGGCGGGGGATACAGCATACTTACCAAGATAACGGGATACCGCGGCGTTATAACGGATTACGGCAGCAATCATGAGATAATATATCAGTATTACGTTGCCAAGGACAATATAATCGACCTTCAGCTTTCGCCCAATAACAGGCGTATGGCGGCGGTATATATAGATACCGAAAGCGAGAATTTAAAGGGCGGCGTATCGTTTTTTGATATTACGAAGGATGAGCCGACGGCTCGTTATGAAATAGACGGCGAGATCCCATTGAGAGTGGAATATAAGGAGAACAATCTTATAGCGGTGCTTCGTTCGGGCGGTTTTCTCTTCTTCCGTTCGAACGGCAGGCAGGTGGGCGAGTATTCGTTTGAAGGGAACATACCGTATCTTGCCGATCTTTCTCAGTCGGGTTACGCCTGCGCCGTTATAGGCTCTGAGATGAGCGGCGACAACGGAGAGCTTGTTATCGTCAACAATTCGGGCGATCTGCGGGGCTCGTATAAGCTTGACGCGTCGGCAAAAAAGCTGCTCACGAATAACTCCAGCGTGTTTGTTTACACAGATGACAACAGACTTATCGTAGTCGATTGGCGAGGCAATCTTCAGTCCGAGACGCAGCTTGACTCAAATACGAGAGACGTGCTTATGGACGAGTCGAACAACGTTTATGCGCTGGGACTTTCGCATGTGGAAAAGATAGAGTATTAAATCAGTATAAGGGAGGCGCTTTTTTTGAACATTGCCCTTGATATAATAACTGCGGCGATATTCCTGTGGGCTGTCATTGCTTCGTGGCGCAAGGGCTTTATAAAGGCTGTGCTCGGCTTCGTCGTGCTCATTGCGGCGTTCGTCGTTACGAAGCTTTATTATCAGTCGCTTGCTTTATGGATAGACGAAAAATTCATGCATAACAAAGTAGTCGATATGCTTGAAAAGATGGTTTCGTCGAACGAGCAGTTAAGCTCAGCCAGAGCGGCGTTCGACGCCTTTATAGGGAACGTAAAGTCGATAGTGCCGCAGCTTACGCCTAACACCGCAGGCATTAAAGGCTCAGATACGCTTCAGAGCGCTATAGATACCGTAACGGCGCGCATTTCGTATACGTTTTCGGAAGTTGCGGCCATTATCATTATTTTCGTTGTTGTGCTTATCGTCGGGCGCATAGCTATCGCGATAATAAATGCGATATTCAAGCTGCCGGGACTGGGTGCGATAAATCATGGGCTCGGGCTTATTTTGGGAATAATAAAAGGCGCCGTATTCGTTTTTTTGTTCTGCATACTCATATCGTTTGTCGGTATGATGACGGCCTCGAATCCCGATCCCGTGATAAATCGGGACTTGATAAACGAAACTTATATTTTTAAGATATTTTATTATAACAATATGATCGCGAACAGTCTGTTTTAACCGTTTTTTAATGGTTTTGTAATTATAATTTATTTATTTTGTTTTATGGTGATGATATGAAGATACTTAACGTGCCGAATGTTCTGACGATACTCAGAATGGTGATGATACCCGTTTTTATATATGTGTTTTTCGCTCCGATCGAGCATAGTATGCTTTGGGCGGCGTTTATATATGCATTGGCGGCCTTCACCGATTTTCTCGACGGACGTATTGCAAGAAAGTATAATCTTATAACGGATTTCGGAAAGCTTTTCGACCCGCTTGCAGACAAGCTTTTGCAGATATCGGCCGTTTTGTGTCTTGTGATTGCGGCCGTGCTTCCGCTGTGGTTCTTGCTGTTTTATATAATAAAAGAGGGACTTCAGGTGATCGGCGGCAGTATCCTTTATAAAAAGGGATACGTGGTAAGCTCGAATATTTTCGGTAAAGTGGCCTCGGTGCTGTTTTACATTGCGACTGCGGCCTTTTTATTGTTTGATATAGACGTTATCTTTAAGAACGTGATACTTATAGTAGTCGTAAGTATGGCGGTCGTTGCTTTTGCGGGATACGCCAGACAGTTCTACGACCAGAAGAAAGAGTTCGACAGAAAGAAAGAACTCGGCAAGGAGGACAGTGTATGACTTGTTACAGATGTAAAAAAAATCCCGCCGTCGTTTTTATGACGGTGTTTGAAAACGGAAAACCGGAGCACAAGGGTCTTTGCATCAAGTGTGCAAAGGAGCTTAAAATAGGAAATATAGATAAGATTTTAGAAAAGATGGGCATGACCGACGAGGATATCGAGAACATGTCGTCGGAGATAGCCGAATTTATAGGCGGAGAGGACGGCGAAGGCACTGATTTTATCTCGAATATTCTCGATTCGCTAAGACCTTCCGATAATACGCAGAACGCTTTGGGATCCGAAAATTCCGACGGACCTGAGATAATACAGATAAAAAGCGACGACGACGTTAAGGTGAACGATTACTCGCAGGGCGCGGGCAGCTCCGATAATATAGGCGGAGGATCTGCTTCGGGCACGCGCCAGAGGGTGAAGAATCCCAAGCGCAAACATCTTGAAACGTATTGCGTTAATCTTACAGAGCTTGCGAAAGAGGGAAAGCTTGACAAAATCGTGGGCAGAGACGCGGAGCTTCGCCGTGTGATACAGATACTCAACCGCCGTTCCAAGAATAATCCGTGCCTTATCGGAGAGCCCGGCGTCGGCAAAACGGCAATAGCAGAGGGGCTGGCGCAGAGGATAGCCGAAGGCAACGTGCCGCCGAAGCTCATGGACAAGGAGATATTCCTTTTGGATCTCACCGCGCTGGTTGTAAAGACGCAGTTTCGCGGCCAGTTCGAGGGGCGCGTAAAGGGGCTTATCGACGAGATAAAAGAGTCGAAGAACGTCATTCTCATGATAGACGAAGTACACAACATGGTGTCCGCCGGCGACGCGGAGGGCTCCATGAGCGCGGGCAACATTTTAAAGCCGGCGCTGTCGCGCGGCGAGGTGCAGATAATAGGCGCAACAACGTTCAACGAATACAGAAAACACATAGAGAAGGACGCGGCGCTTGAAAGAAGGTTCCAGCCCGTAAAGATAGGCGAGCCTTCGATAGAGCAGAGCGCAGAGATACTTTCGGGAGTGAAAAAGTATTACGAGGAATATCACGGCGTAAGGTATTCCGACGAGGTCATACGTCTTGCCGTGGAGCTTTCGGAAAGATACGTTACAGATAGATACCTGCCTGACAAGGCGATAGACCTTATAGACGAGGCGGGATCTTATGTAAACTTAAACAACGTGCCGAAGCTTGAGATAGAAAAGCTTGAGAGCGACCTTGAAGTACTCAGGCGCGAGAAGGATGCGCTTGTCGCATCCGACGATCCCACGCAGGACGTCTTCGAGCGTATTGCCACGATAAGAAGCGAGGAGTGCCGCATCGAGGACAAAATAATGGAGCTTAAAAAATCGGGCGGCGCCGTTGCCGACGTGACTATTGACGACCTTGCGATGGTGATAGAGCTGTGGACGGGCATACCGGCAAGCAAGGTATCCGAGCAGGAATTCGGAAGGCTGTCGCGCCTAAAAGACGCGCTCAAAGAGAAAATAGTGGGACAGGACGAGGCGATAGACGCTATCGTATCCGCGATAAAGCGCAACCGCGCTGGCGTGGCCTCGAAAAGAAAGCCCGTGTCCATGATCTTCGCGGGCTCGACAGGCGTAGGCAAAACAGAGCTAGTTAAAACGATAGCCGCGCAGCTTTTCGACGGCGTTGACTCGCTTATACGCCTCGATATGTCCGAATATATGGAGAAGCACTCCGTATCGCGCATAATCGGTTCGCCTCCGGGATACGTCGGATACGACGAGGCAGGGCAGGTGACGGAGAAGGTGCGCCGCAGACCGTACAGCGTCATACTTTTTGACGAGATAGAGAAGGCGCACAAGGACGTTTTGAACATTCTTCTGCAGATACTTGACGACGGCAAGATAACGGACGCGCAGGGCAGACTCGTCAATTTTGAGAACACGATAATCATAATGACGACGAACGCCGGAAGCGAGAAGCGCAGCGCCGTTATGGGCTTTGAAAGCGAAAAGGGCAGCGTTGGCAAAAATCAGACGATGAAGGCGCTCGAGTCTTTTTTGAGACCTGAATTTATAAACCGCGTTGACGAGATCATCACATTCAACCGCCTGACGCGCGAAAACTTCTTAAGCATCGCCGATATAATGCTCGGCGAATTTGCGGCGGAGCTTTCGAAGAAGAATATTAAAGTCGAATTTGAAGAGGGCGTAAGAGAATTCATATGCGAAAAGTCGTTCAGCGAAAAATACGGCGCGCGCAACTTAAGACGTTTTATCCAAAAGAATATAGAAGATAAAGCGGCAAATCTGCTCATTGAGAATTACGACAAAAAGCTTGACGCCATCGTTATCGGCGTTAAAGACGGCGAAATAGAGGCACACGTTAAAAAATAAAGCGTATAAGCGGCGTGTCAAAACGTGTTTTTTGACACGCCGACTCCGCATAAATGGGCGCCGGAACAAAATTTTTAATAATATTTAATAATAAATGAAAAAAACTCTTGCAATTTCATTTTATATGAGGTATAATTTCGTTTGTTATGAAACGGAGAGATGGCTGAGCTGGTCGAAGGCGCACGACTGGAACTCGTGTAACGGTTTATAGCCGTTCGAGGGTTCGAATCCCTCTCTCTCCGCCATCGGGGTGTGGCGCAGCTGGTAGCGCACTTGACTGGGGGTCAAGGGGCCGCAGGTTCAAGTCCTGTCACTCCGACCATAATAAGACCCGCCGAAACGGTAAAGTTTCGGCGGGTTTTCTGCGTTTAATACTGGCGTAGTTTCACAAATGAATGTATAATTCATTTGTGGGGTCTGTCCCAAAATTTGTGTAAAGTCCGAAGCATGGTGTAAAACAGAGCAAAAATAATATATTGCGGGAGGGCGGATTATTCCGGCCTCCCTTTCTTGCAGTATAAGCGGGAACGGAATGCATGTCAAGGGCGGCGG
>JAFQZS010000040.1 GCA_017405765.1 Clostridia bacterium | reverse complement strand
GCCGCCGCCCTTGACATGCATTCCGTTCCCGCTTATACTGCAAGAAAGGGAGGCCGGAATAATCCGCCCTCCCGCAATATATTATTTTTGCTCTGTTTTACACCATGCTTCGGACTTTACACAAATTTTGGGACAGACCCGAGATTGTATTATACTTCTACTGAAAAGCGTCCAGAACCTCTTCATAACTATCTATTATTATCTGCAAACTATCACGAACATTTTTAAGGTATTCAACGAGCACTTCCTTGCCAACGATTTTTTTGTTTTTCATTGAGCCATATTCTTTTTCAGCGTCTTCGTATGCTTCATCCAAATCATCTTTAAACTCTTTGAAGTCGTTTTCATCGTCAAGTATGGTTCCTTTAACAACTTTTTCGTATTTTGCCAGATAATCATCGATTATTGCACGATACATGACGAGGTAATCTCCATACGTCTTAATTGATTCAATAGCTGCATCAGACACGTCCTGAGGCTCAAAAACAGGGCTCGAATCTTCATCGTTATCAACGCTTACTTGTGGCTCTGTATCTTTGTTTTCCGACGCACTTTCTTTTGTGGAAATTACTGGTTCTCCGCTGACTGATTTAACGTTGAGAGTAATGGAGTTATATGTTTGTGAGTTTACAAGATTGGAGTATTCATTTCCTTTACTGTCTACGGAATAGGTATACTTCATTTCCGAATTGGCAGCTATGCTCTGATTCGTGACAACATACTGTTTTAATATGCTTTTATCGGAAATATCAATATAACTTCCATCTTCAGCAGCGAGATTCAGTTTTAAATAGCCGTCACCGTAGGCATCAAGGTAATCTCCGCCCAATGATGTATATCCAATAGAGTTTACATTTTTTCCAATGTAGTTCTGTATGTGGTGAGTATACTTGTCCGGAGAGGGATCGATTTTTGCAAGTTTTATATTTGGATCAGCATCTCCGATTTTCTTTACCAGAAGATCTATCTTTTCATAAGACTGATACGCAACCAATGTATCATATTCCTCTCCTGAGCTGTCTTTTTCAAATTCAAGTTTTACCTCTGTATTTGGCTCAATTGACTGTGATACCACAACATAGTTTTTAAGATCATCTTTGTCATCAGGTCCGACATACGTTCCGTCTGCAGTAACAAAGGTAACCGTTAACAATCCTTCGCCGATTCTTATCAGCCTGTCGCCTCCCCAAGAGGTATAACCTACAGACGCCGCATTCATTCCCACATATTTATCGACATACTGTGTATACTTGTCCGGGGATGGAGTCAAAGAGAACGAATCACTATCAGACTCGGATACGGTTGAGGTCTCAGCTACTTCCTGCGTTTGATTATCTGTTGTGTCACTTTTTGATGAATTACCGCAGGCTGTTAAAAAGAGTATCAGCAAAGTAGCCAACCCTATGGCGATGAATCTCTTTTTCATTGTCAGTTCTCCTTTCTTTGATATAAATACAAATTGTTTTGACATTTTAAATTTGCATTTTTTAACAGGAGTTTCTCTCTTTTACCAAGGGAACAAGTGCCGTTTTTTTCACCTCGCTTTACAAGATATATTTTTCCCAAAATAAAAAAGTGTGCAGCTCCAAACGGAGCTACACACCGAAAAACGCATAACTCCATTTGTCGCTACACAAAATCCTTGACTACTACACAAAAAGTGCCTGCCAAAGCAGAGCCTGCGTTTTTGCCGAAGCAAATATACAGACACTTGTGTAGTAAAAAAGGGCATAGTAATACTATTGGATTTTGTGTAGCACATTTATGATACCGTATATTTGGAAAAAATACAAGAGAAAAGATGAAATACCGCCATGACGAAAGGAAACAGCGTAAAAAGCAACTTGTTTAATGCCGCCCATAACCAACGGGCGCCAAAGACTTGGAGCGGCTCGGCCGCGGAACACCAGTGGGGAAGGAAGCTAATAGAATGCGCCCTCATGGCGAAAAGGCTCCAAGATATAAAGCAAATTGCGCCTATCGCCAGTAGATGGCGAGAGATAAGTCATATTTGAGTAACGCCGAGCGGCTGGCGCCGCCGAGAGGCGGTGTTGGAGCGAGGGAGCGAAGAGTCCGAGAGGCGGCAGTCTCTCGGAAATTTTGGTACTTTTGCCGTCAAAAGTACGCCCCGCCGGCAGGGGATCGAATTCTTAAAACGAAGTTTTAAGGTTTCTTTTTGCTTTCAAAGCAAGGGAAATGTTTCAAAAGCAGCGCTTTTGTGAAGAGTACGCCCCCGGCAGGGGATCGAATTCTTAAAACGAAGTTTTAAGGTTTCTTTTTGCTTTCAAAGCAAGAAAAAAACGCCCCGCCTTGGCGTTAAGGCGGGGCGCACATCTCTTTTGGGAAGTGTTTACTTATATAAATTCTGCGTTCTGTCGGGGCCTACGCCTACCATGGATACGCGGCAGCCGCATTCTTTCTCGATAAATTCAATGTAATTCTTCACGTTCGCGGGGAGGTCCTCGTATTTCGTTATGCCGGTAATATCCTCGTCCCAGCCGGGGAGCTCCGTATATACGGGCTTTGCGCGCGAGAACGTCTTAAGGTCGGCGGGGAAGTGCTTCGTCACCTCGCCGTCTATCTCATATGCGGTGCAGACCTTCAGCGTCTTTATGCCGCTTAAAGTATCGAGCTTGTTTACGGCAAGCTCCGTAAGTCCGTTCACGCGGACGGAGAAGCTTACTATAACGGTATCGAGCCAGCCCGTGCGGCGCGCGCGTCCCGTAGTCGCGCCGAATTCCGCGCCGCGGTTGCGGATAAACTCGCCCGTCTCGTCGAAAAGCTCCGTCGGGAAGGGGCCGAGGCCCACGCGGGTGGTGTAAGCCTTCATGATGCCCAAAACGCCGTCTATAAGCGTGGGGCCTACGCCCGCGCCGATGCATACGCCGCCGGACACGGGGTGAGAGGACGTAACGAAGGGATATGTGCCGAAGTCTATATCGAGAAGCGTACCCTGCGCGCCCTCGAAGGTCACGTTTTTGCCGGCTTTGATCGCGTCGTAAATGAGCACGGACGTGTCGCACACATAAGGCGAAAGCAGGCGCGCGTATTCGGAATATTCCGCGTAGACCTTATCGAAGTCGAGCGGCTCGCCGCCGTATACGTTTACGATGATCTTGTTTTTCGTGTCAAGGTTTTCTTTTAATTTCTTTTTGAACTCCTCATCGTCGGTAAAGTCGCACATTCTTATGCCGCTTCTTTCGACCTTGTCCATATAGCAGGGGCCTATGCCCTTTTTCGTAGTGCCTATCTTCATATCGCCGCGAACGCCCTCGGAGAGCGCGTCGAGCACGATGTGATACGGCATTATAACGTGCGTGCGCGCGTCAATTTTCAAAAGGTCAAGCGATACGCCGCGCTCTTTAATGGCGTTCATCTCGGCGATGAGCTCCTTCGGGTCGATGACGACGCCGCTGCCTATTACGCAGTCGCAGTTCTTATAGAGAATGCCGGAGGGTACCATATGAAGCTTGTATTCCTCGTGATCGGCAACTACCGTATGTCCGGCATTGTTGCCGCCCTGGGAGCGCACGACCATATCGGACTGCGAAGCAAGTATATCTATCACTTTTCCTTTTCCCTCGTCGCCCCATTGAGCGCCGACTATTATTCTGCTTGACATTATAAAACCTTCTTTATCTGTAAAATTATTTATTCTTATACTCCTTGCCTGCCTTAATGAACGAAGCGAACAGCTTGTGCGGCCTGTTGGGGCGCGACTTGAACTCCGGATGGAACTGAACGCCTATATACCACGGATGGCCCTTTAACTCTATCGTATCGACGAGCCGCCCGTCGGGGGAAAGACCGCTTATAACGACGCCTGCGCTCTCAAGAGCTTCGCGGTAGTCGTTGTTCACCTCGTAGCGGTGGCGGTGACGCTCGCGTATCGTCTCCTCACCGTAAATTTCGCGTATGAGCGTGCCCTCTTTAAGATTGCACGTCTGCGCGCCGAGTCTAAGAGTGCCGCCGAGATCAGTCACGCCGAGCTGGTCGGGCATTATATGTATTACCTGATTTTTGGAGTCGGGGTTAAATTCAGTACTCGTTGCGTCGGTAAGACCGAGCACGCTGCGCGCTATTTCGATAACGCCTATCTGCATACCGAGGCAGATGCCGAAAAACGGTATATTGTTCACGCGGGCGTATTTTGCGGCGCATATCTTGCCCTCGGTGCCCCTGTCGCCGAAGCCGCCGGGTATGAGCATCGCGTCAATATCGGAAAAGATGCTCTGCGTGTTGTCGGGCGTTATGTCCTCGCTGTCTATCCATTTTATATCGACGTTCACGCTGTTCGCGATGCCGCCGTGCTTTAAGGCCTCTACTACGCTTAAGTACGCGTCGTGCAGGCCGACGTATTTGCCCACGAGCGCCACTGTCACGGTGCCTTTGCTTTTGAGGCCTCGTATCGTCTCGACCATGGCCGTCCATTCCGTAAGGTCGGGCGCGTGGGGAGCCTTGAGGTTCAGCCGTGAAAGCACGACGTCGGCAAAGTTTTGCTCCTCGAGCATGAGCGGTATCTCGTAGAGCGTTTCCGCGTCGAGATTGGAGATCACGTTCTCTTTGGGGACGTTGCAGAACATACTGAGCTTTTCAAGCGATTCCTTCGATATGGGGTCTTCAGAGCGGCATACGAGTATGTCGGGCCAGATGCCGACGTTCAAAAGCTCCTTTACGCTGTGCTGCGTGGGCTTCGTTTTCTGTTCGCCGGAGGGCAGCTTCGGAACGAGCGTGACGTAGATGTACATACAGTTCTCGCGGCCCACGTCCGATGCGACCTGGCGTATCGCTTCGAGGAAGGGAAGGCTCTCTATGTCGCCCACGGTGCCGCCTATCTCCGTTATGACTATCTGCGAATCCGTCTCCTGCGCCATTGAGTAGACCTTGCTTTTTATCTCGTTCGTTATGTGCGGGATGACCTGAACGGTCTTGCCTGCGTATTCGCCGCGCCGCTCCTTCGATATAACGGACCAGTAGACCTTGCCCGTCGTGATATTGGAGGTCGCCGTCAGATTTTCGTCGATAAAACGCTCGTAGTGGCCGAGATCCAGGTCGGTCTCAGCGCCGTCCTCCGTAACGTAAACCTCGCCGTGCTGATAAGGACTCATAGTGCCGGGGTCTATGTTTATATAGGGGTCAAACTTCTGCATCGTAACACTAAATCCGCGCGCCTTTAAGAGCCTGCCGAGCGAAGACGCCGTAATGCCCTTTCCGAGGCCCGAAACGACGCCGCCTATAACGAAGATATATTTTTTCTGAAGATTGCCTCCGGTCGTATTGTCTGACATATGTATCCTCCCCATGTCGCTTTGAGTTTAAAAAATAAGAGAGCGAAGCTTTTATAAAGAAGCTTCGCTGATTCTTTACATCACTGCAACGGTCCACCCGCATATAACGCTTGTCAAAAACGCCAAGCTTACTTTGTTATTCTATCACAGCAAAGTCGTGATTTCAATATAAAGAAGGAAGATATTTTATAAATTTGTGTTTCGGGGGACGGGGTAGCGCAAGGGAGCAGGGAGCGCCCCCTTATACCTTCGCGTTGTTTCGGCAACTTTTCGCGGAGGTATAAGGGCAAAGTTTACTTAAAACAATCAAAAAAGGCTGCGGCAAATTATCGCCGCAGCCTGATATTTTATCTCAGCCACTCGGGAGGGGTGCTTATGTCGGGTTTATCTTCTTCGGGGGGCGCGGGGGGCGCGTCGCCGGAGTGTGTGTCGCCGGAGTGAGTATCACCGGACTGCGTGTCACCCGACTGCGTGTCGCCGGAGTGAGTATCACCGGACTGCGTGTCGCCGGAGTGAGTATCACCGGACTGTGTGTCGCCGGAGTGCGTGTCGCCGGAGTGAGTATCACCAGACTGTGTGTCGCCGGAGTGCGTGTCGCCGGAGTGCGTGTCGCCGGACTGTGTATCGCCGGACTGTGTATCGCCGGAGTGAGTATCACCGGACTGAGCGTCGCCGGAGTGCATATCGCCGGAGTGCGTGTCGCCGGTCTCACCGTCCTCGCCGGACGCATCGTCCGACTGCGTATCGCTGGGGATGTCGCCGTCTTCGCCGTCCATGAACATTTCTAGGTCGTCTGCGGGGAGTCCCTCGTCGGTCGAATCCGACTCGGAGAGTACGTCCATAGCGCTCTCTTGAGTCGGCTTAGGCGAGGAGGAAATAGCGCTCTGCTCTGCGGCGGAGTATGTTGATTTCACCGAAGAAGTGCCGCTTCCGCCGAAATGCTCCTTGAAGAGCTCCAGCGTCTTGTCAACGTCGTGTATCCAGTATGAAGCGCCGCTTATCATGCGCGCGCTGCCGGGCATCTCATAAGCTGTTATCGTATCGTCTGAAGCGTTTTGGAACAGCTTTATGATATCCAAGTGACCCATAAGGTCGCCTGCCGTAAAGTTCGTCGTCAGATGCTTCGATATATCGGAATAAAGAGTCGGCGCCCTAAAAAAGTATTCGGCGGTGAGCTTCTGCTTTAAGAGTTCCTTGAAGAAATCCTTCTGAACGCGGGTGCGCTGTATGTCGGCCTCGGGATACCGCCTGAAACGCACAAGCTGTTCCGCCTTGTCGCCGTCAAGGTGCTGCTGCCCCTCCTTTAAGTCGATATAAAGATTCTGATACGGGTCGGAGTAGTGCATATCCATGGGAACGTAATAATCAACGCCGCCAAGAATATCGATGATATTTCTAAAGCCCGCAAAGCTTACCTTAACATAATAATGTATGGGCGCGCCCGTGATGTCTCTTACGGTATTTATCAAGAGCTCGTCGCCGCCGATAACAGCGCAGGCGTTTATTTTGTGATACCTGCCGTTTACAAGCACCCGCGTATCGCGCGGGATGGAGATCAGGTTTATTTTTCTGTCAACAAAATCAAGCGACGCGAGCATTATCGTATCGGTACGGGAATTGCTGCCGTCGGTGCCGATCAAAAGGAAGTTTAGCCTGTCGGCCGCCTCGACGCCGGATGCGCTGTCAAAAGCATCGGGAGGAAGGAGGCTTGAGCCGTCTCTCAGGCCGTCCGCGAACGTATGAAAGGCGGTCGCCACGCCTAAAAATGCGGCGGCGGCCACAAATATTATCGCTAAAACGGCGGGGAATCTGCGCCTTTTTCGCCGTGATTTCTTTCGCCTTATATCGGAAGGACCTGCATTGTTCATTCTTTTTCTCCTTTTTTGAGGGCGATGCGTTTAATAATATTATCTATAATATTATTATCAAATAATGAACAAAAACGCATGATTTATTAAATATTCTCATCAGGAAGTCCGAACGTGAAGCGGCAGATATAGCAGGGCGTGTTTTCGCCCTCCTTTATGCCATAGACCGTGGCGCAGTCGCCTTCGATTTTCCCGTATATTTTTAGCGAATCGCCCAAAACGGCCTCGTGCTGGAAGTTTATTACGAGATCGCGAACGCCGCGCTCTACGAGCCCCAATGGCAGAAAATCAAGCGATATATCGCAGTAATATGCATTAAAAAGGTGACCGTTCCAGTCGATATCGGAGAGAACTATCCTGCGGTCGCCCAAAAATTCGGCGTCGTTGGGCATTTTGAGCCTTTCGGCCTCGGGACAGTCGGGAAGCTTGTCCCAATTTTGCAGCGGCGTGCGAGGAAAAGCCTTGGGCTTTAAAACCATGCGCGTTTCGGGGTTGCAAAGTATCCATACGGACTTGCACTCGACGGCGGTATTGCCGTCTGCGTCTATGAATTCGTAATTTCTGTTGAAGGTTGCGCCTTTGAGACCGCGCTCGTATGTTGCGAGAGTGATCTCCTCGTCCTTTTTTATGTTTCGTATGACTCTTAAAGCCAGGCGGGAAACGAGAAAGACCATGCCGTTGTCCCACAGCCAGTCGTGCGGAAAGCCGCGATCATCATAATCCTCGCCGGCTATCGTGGACATGTGCGCCAAAAGCGCCGAAAGGCGGAAATTGCGGAAGCCGTCGCATTCATGATACGGCACGTGTATCGGCTCGCAGAACACCTCGTCTTTACGGTAGGAAGCCTTATTATGCATTTTCAATACCTCCAGAAAGATTTAGAAAACAAAAAAGACAGCCGGCCGGATGTCTTTTTTATGGTGGGGGGAGGTGGATTCGAACCACCGAAGTCAGTGACAACAGATTTACAGTCTGCCCCCTTTGGCCACTCGGGAACCCCCCCGGATATGGAGCTGGTGAACGGAATTGAACCATCAACCTACTGATTACAAGTCAGTTGCTCTGCCTGTTGAGCTACACCAGCGTATCAAGCTCATTTATTTCGTTCAATGCGCTTAATAAATATATCAAATTGCCGCCGTCTTGTCAATATGTTTTTTTTAAAAGTTTGAAATTTTAAAAATGTATAAATGCGCTTGAATAATGCTGTAATAATTAAAAGTATTGAGTAAAGTGTGAAATAGATATATAATTTGATTATAATAAAATATGAATATGGAGTTTTAATATGAGCTTTTTAACAATACATGAAGCAAGCGCTTTTGCTACTGAGTTTACGAGTAAAAAAGTTACCGAATCAAATATCTCATATTTAATTCAGTATGGAAGAATAGATAAAATTGAAAAAAACGGCGTTATTTGCGTAGATAAAAATCAATTAGAGAGCTATTATAAATCATTTAAAGGCAGAAAAGAAATCGAATGGAAAAATATTCTCGGAGATGATGTTAATTGGGAGCTTTCTTTTGATGGGTATAAGGAAAAGGAAACGACAAAGCATGTCCACAGGCTACATCCATATAAAGGAAAGTACATTCCTCAATTAGTAGAATATTTTTTAGATGACCATGTTGATTCTTTTAAGTCTGAAGTTTACTTTCATAAAGGAGACATTATCCTTGATCCATTTTGCGGCAGCGGAACAACGCTTGTTCAAGCGAATGAATTGGGCATGCATGCAGTAGGGATAGACATATCATCTTTCAATTCTCAAATATCAAATTGTAAGGTAAAAAAGTATGATTATATAAAACTAAAAAAAGCTGTTGATTTTATTACAAGCAAACTGGAGTCTTATGAAAAGACACTTGGAATTGCTGAATTCGACGAAGAATTGCTTGAGAAGCTATACAGCTTTAATTCAATTTATTTTCCTTCGCCGGAATTCAAAAAAAGAGTATATAAGAAAGAGATAAATGAGAAGGAATATGGTGAAGAAAAAGCAGAGATGTTTTTGCCATATTTTGAGATTCTAGCTAAAAAGCACGGGGTATCTCTTGAAGTGTCACAAACATCGTTTTTAGATAAGTGGTTTTTTGAAACAACACGAAAAGAAATATACTTTGTTAATGAGATAATAGAAGGCATAGAAGATGAAGCTATTAAGCAATTGCTTCAAATTATATTATCAAGAACGATGCGCTCTTGCAGGGCAACGACGCATTCAGATTTAGCAACTTTGATTATGCCTGTATATACTACATATTACTGTGTTAAACATAAAAAAATATGTAAACCACTCTTTAGCATATTAAAATGGTGGAAAACATATTCAATAAACACCCTTGAAAGGATATCTGAATTTGACAAATTAAGAACAGATACAATGCAAAAATGTTTCGCGGAAGATTCATCAACAGCGAATATTTCTAAGTGTATTGAAAGCATGGGAGGTAGTATATACGAGACCTATAAAAAAGAAAAAATAAAAGGAATTTTTTGCAGTCCACCATATGTTGGAATAATAGATTATCATGAACAGCATGCATACGCCTACGAATTATTTGGTTTTACTAGGAATGATAATCTTGAAATAGGTTCTATGCAAAAGGGAAGAAATCGTGCAGCACAAAAAAAATATGTAGAGGATATTTCGCAAGTCCTTATTAATTGTAAACAATATCTAAGTGATGATTACGAAGTTTTTATTGTTGCAAACGATAAGTTTGGATTATATGAAACAATAGCTAAAAATGCAGGTATGAAAATAGTAGATACATTTAAACGACCTGTTTTGAACAGAACGGAAAAGGACAAAAATGCCTATTCTGAAAGTATTTTTAGGATGAAAGAAGGGGTTTGATGAACATATATAAAAAACAAGAGATAGCCAAGATCGTAATAAGAATATTAAAATCCAGATTTGATTCTTTTCCGGAAAATGAGGCCATTACGAGAAATGCCCCGTTTCATAAAGCATTTTTAGAAGCCTTTTCTCAAAAATTTGATGCTGCTGGGACAAATGTTGACTCTATTTTAAGTATGAGCTCGTGGATGCATGGATTGAATACAACGTTGGGACAGATTTTCTTTGAAGAAACAGCACAAATTCTTTGTGACGGAGCTAAACGTTCTTTTCTTGGAAGCGAGTATAAGATATACTCTGAACAAGAACGTATTATAAGCGAAATTATGACAGATTTAAAGAACGGTGATAAGGTGCCGTCTATGATTGATGAGGATTTGATTATTTCGGAAAATGCAAGAGGCCATTTGGTTAATGGACCAAATTTTACTGCCGATTGTTGTTTTGAAGATGAGAGCAGCTTTGTTGCTATTGAGTTAAAGTCAGTTCGTCCCAACTCGGGTGAAACGCGTGGAGAAAAGCAGAAAATTTTAAAAGCAAAAGCGGCGCTTAGAATTATGAAACCGAATAAAACAATAAAATATTATTTCGGGTTTCCTTTTGATCCCACATCCGATTCAGATACGGGTTTTTGTAAAGAATCCTTTATGAACAGTATGATTGAGTTTTCAAAGTTTTGCGATGGACGAGAAATATTGCTTGCAGATGAATTGTGGTCATATTTATCCGGAGAAGAAAACACAATGCAGGAGTTGTTATGTATTATAAGAGACATAGCAACAATAGACTTTATGGAAAAGCTCAATATTATTAACAACCATGAAAATATTATAAACAATACAAAATTATATCGTGAAATTGCAAAACAGTGGTTTTTAGTAGATGAGGTATGTATTGCAAATAACATTGGCAATTTGATTGCTTCAAACAGAAGAGAAATAATAAAGAATGTTAATAACTGTCCGTTTGATATTAACGGTAAATACAATTTACGTCGGGCAAAAGTATTATTGGATTATATTCAGAACAATGATTGCGATTAATAAAAACAAATAATCAAACGAAAAATCAGCGCCAATGCCCGCGCCGCTGTGGGCCATTAAAAAAGGCGAATCAAAAAATACGGCACAAAAGCATAGACAAATGATAGGTTTTTAAATATAATATAACAAAACTTTTTGACGGGAGAGTTTTCGATGAAGATCTCAGATATTTTAAAAAAAGACAGGGGCGTATTCTCGTTTGAGATATTTCCCCCGAAGGCGGACGCCGACCTTATGAGCGTCCTCACCTGCGCGAACGCGCTTTCACGCTATTTTCCCGACTTTATGAGCGTAACATACGGCGCAGGCGGAGGAACCTCGAAAAACACGGCCAAGATCGCGACATTCCTTCAGGATAAGTGTCATACTCCCGCGCTTGCGCATCTTACGTGCGTGTCGTCAACAAAATCGGAGATAGCGCATCATCTTTTCGAGCTTAAAGCGGCGGGCATAGAAAACATACTTGCGCTGCGCGGCGACATACCGACGGATAAAACGGGTTTTCCCGACCCGAAGCATTACCGCTATGCTACCGACCTTATAAAGGAGATAGCCGAGACCGGCGGATTCTCTATAGGAGGAGCATGTTATCCCGAAACGCATCCCGAGGCAAAAAGCGCAAAGGACGATATTGACAACTTAAAGCGAAAGCAGGATGCGGGCTGCGATTTTCTCATATCCCAGCTTTTTTTCGACAATGAAAAGTTTTACGCCTTTCTCGACAAGGCGGCGGCAGCGGGCGTAAGCATTCCGATAATCCCGGGAATAATGCCAGTTTTGAACGCGGGGCAGATAAAGCGCATGTGCAAATTGAGCGGCGCGGCCCTTACGCCGAAATTTGAGCGTATGCTCCGAAAATACCAAAACGACCCGCACGCCATGAGGCAGGCGGGCATAGCTTATGCGACAGAGCAGATAACAGACCTTTTGTCGTATGACGTAAAGGGCATACACCTTTACACGATGAACAAACCGGACATTGCGGTGCAGATAAAGAACAACATCCAGTTTCTTTATTAGGTAACGGCGATGCATCTTTTGAGAGAGGAAGTGCTGCGCTATCTGGGTTACGGCAAAAGCCCCGCTTCGGACAGCGTAAGCCTTATAATAGATGAGTGCGAAAGGGAGCTTTCATCTCTTGCCACGGTAAGATATATATACAGGATATTCGACGATCTTGTACTCTTTAAGGACGGTATAAGACTCGGCGGCGTGGAATTTAAAAGCCGCGATCTTTCTCGGCATCTTTCGGGGTGTGAACGCGCAGCCGTGCTGTGCGCGACGCTTGGCAGCGACGCCGATATGGCGCGCCTCAAGCTCGAACGCTTCGACATGAGCCGCGCCGTCGTTATGGATGCGGCGCAGAACGCATATATAGAACAGGTCTGCGACGGCGCATGCGCACAGATACTTAAAAGAGTGAGAGACGAGGGCTTTAATATTACTTCCCGATTCAGCCCCGGATACGGAGATATGCCGCTTTCATACCAAAGCGTCATACTCTCCATGATGGACGCACAAAAGCGCATAGGGCTTACGTGCAGCGACACATATATGCTTACGCCGCAAAAATCGGTAACGGCGATAGCGGGCATTACAAAGGCTTTTCAAAACTGCGGCGTGTCCTCGTCGTGCGAGCGCTGCGCGGCGCGGGATATGTGCCGATACAGACGCCGATAAGCTTACCCAAAGGGGGATATATAATGAAAATAACAGACGCCTTAAAAGAAAGGCTTATCTTTTTTGACGGGGCTATGGGCACCGAACTTCAAAAAGCGGGACTTGGGCTTGGCGAGCTTCCAGAGCTTTTGAACATAGACGCCCCCGATATAATACTTAACGTACACAGAAGCTATCTTAAGGCGGGCTGCGACGTAGTGACCGCGAACACCTTCGGCGCGAACCGTCCAAAGCTTTCGGGGCGGCTTGAAGAAGTAATAGCAGCCGGCGTCTCTTTGGCGCGGCGCGCCGCAGACGAATCCGAAGGGCAAAAGTGGGTAGCGCTTGACATAGGGCCCACGGGCAAGCTTTTAAAGCCTCTCGGACAAACGTCTTTCGAAGAGGCGTATGAGATGTTTTCAGAGATCGTGCGCGCAGGCGCGGCCACGGGCAAGTGCGACCTTATACTGATAGAGACGATGGCCGACCTTTACGAAACGAAGGCGGCAGTGCTTGCGGCAAAGGAAAACTGCGATCTGCCCGTTTTTTGCACTATGACGTTCGACGAGAACAAAAAGACGCTCACGGGAGGAAGCAGCGCCGCCATGACAGCGCTTTTGGAAGGGCTTGGGGCCGACGTTATAGGTATAAACTGCGGGCTTGGGCCTGCGCAGGCGGGCGAAGTATTTGAGGAGCTTTTGCGTATTTCATCCACGCCGCTCATGCTTCAGCCGAATGCGGGAATGCCTGTCTTCAGAAACGGCGAGACGTCATTTGACGTGACTGCCGAGGAGTTTGCCCGACTTATGGCAGGATATGCGCGAAAGGGCGCGCGTGTGCTCGGCGGCTGCTGCGGCACGACGCCGGAGCATATACGCCGATTAAAGGAGGCGTGCGAAGGCGTATCGCCCGTACCCGCTTATGATAAGGATATTACGCTAGTGTCGTCGTATTCAAAATGCGTGCGTATCGGCGGCAAACCCGTGATAATCGGCGAGAGGATAAATCCGACAGGCAAGAAAAAATTTAAAGAGGCATTGAGAAATAACGATATAGGATACATATTAAGGGAAGCCGTAACGCAGGACGACTGCGGTGCGCATATACTTGACGTAAACGTGGGACTTCCCGAAATAGACGAGGTAAAAATGCTTAAAGCCGTGACAGAGGAGCTTCAGAGCGTGACGAATCTCCCGCTCCAGCTAGATTCCACCGACGCGGACGCGCTTGAAGCGGCGCTTCGCGTATATAACGGCAAGGCTATGATAAATTCGGTAAACGGCAAGCGGGAAGTAATGGATAAAATATTCCCGCTGGTAAAAAAATACGGCGGCGTCGTCGTCGGATTATGCCTTGACGAGGACGGCATACCCGATACCGCAGAGGGGCGCGCTGACGTGGCGCGCCGAATCATAGAGGAGGCCGCAAAATACGGCATAAAAAAGAAGGATATAGTTATAGATACGCTGACGCTCACGGTCTCGGCCGAGCAGAGCGAGGCTTTGCGCACGCTCGACGCGCTTTATGAAGTGAAAGAGAAGCTGGGCGTTAATACGGTCCTTGGGGTATCAAACGTTTCGTTCGGTCTTCCGCGACGCGAGATAATAAATTCGGCGTTTTTTACGCTCGCGCTTTCGCGCGGGCTTGACGCCTGCATAATAAACCCCTGCTCGGAGGATATGATGCGCGCTTACCGCGCTTATTGCGTGCTTTCGGGGAAGGATGAGAACTGCGCAGAATACGTAAGCATATACGCAGGTACGGTTGCCGATACAAAGCCTGCACAAACGCGCGCGGGCGCCGTAGGAGCAGACGCACAAGCGGGGTCGCTTTTTGAGATAGTGATAAAGGGGTTAAAGTCTGCCGCTCCCGACGCGGCAAGAAAAGAGCTTGAAGAAAAAACGCCGATGGAGATAATCGAGGGTATACTTATACCTGCGCTCGACACGGTGGGACGCGGCTTTGAAGAGGGCACGATATTTCTTCCCCAGCTTATAATGAGCGCGGAAACGGTAAAGGGCGCGTTCGGCGTGATAAAGGAGCATATGAGCTCGTCGGGCGAGACGGGCGAGCCGCGCGGACGCATCGTGCTTGCTACCGTAAAGGGCGATATTCACGACATAGGCAAGAATATCGTAAAAGTCGTTTTGGAAAATTACGGCTACGAGGTCATCGATCTCGGCCGTGACGTCGATCCCGAAATTATAGTTGAGACAGTAAAGCGCGAAAACATACGTCTTTTGGGCTTGAGCGCTCTTATGACTACTACGGTCGTCAGCATGGAGGAGACTATATCCCGCCTTAAAGAGGCAGGCGCGCACTTCTGCCGCGTAATGGTAGGAGGCGCCGTGCTTACGGAAGAATACGCAAAAAAGGCGGGGGCGGATTTTTACGCGCGCGACGCTATGGAGTCGGTGCGCTTTGCAAAAGAAGTTTTCAAAGCTTAAATCATAAAACTGCCGGGAAGGTGTGACATATCTTGAAAAAGCCTTTAAGATATGCGGCTTTTTTACTTCTTGCCGCAGCCGCGGCCGCGCTGTTTTTCGGATGCGGGAAAGAAAGCGGCTCATATCTTAAGATAGACGATGAGGAGGCGGATGACGCGGTATATATTTATTATCTTAAAAGCTCCATGTACCGCGTTATGGCAATGTACGGCGCAGAGAGCTCTACCGAAGCGTTTTGGACGGCGGAGCTTTTGGACGGCGAAACGCCGTTTGAAACGGCGCTTTCCATGGCGTCCGAAAAAACGACCGAGGAATATATAATAGGCCGCCTCTTCGATGAAAGCCCGCTTTCGTGGGACGACGAAAAGCAGGCAAAATTCGAGGAAAGATATGACGCTGTGTCGGTGGGCGGCAGAAGCTACAAAAGGTTTCTTTCGGCGTCGGGGCTTACTGATGAGGCATGGCGTTTTATCACCAAAAACGCCGTGAAGCGCGCCGCTTTAAACGAATATTATAAAGACCGCGGCAAAAGCTTGGAAGACGAGATTTCGCGCCTTGTAAATGAGGCTGACGTAAAGACTGACAGGGAGCGAATAAGCGCCCTTGTTCCCACGAAAATAATACCTTAGAATAAACGACTTAAAAAGCACGACGTTTATTTGGGAGAAGATCATGGATAAACCAAAAAAGAACGAGATAATGGAAGTATATATATCGTCCGTGACGCTTGAAGGCATGGGGATCGCGCGTCTTGAGTCTGGCTTTGTGATATTCGTTTGGGGCGGAGCGCCCGATGAGCGCGCCGAGGTGCTTATTATGAAAGTACAGAAGAGCTTTGCGTATGCAAAGATAACACGAATAATAAAACCCTCACCCGCACGCGTAAAGCCCGAGTGCCCCTATTTCGGACTTTGCGGCGGGTGCGCTTTTTGGCACCTTTCGTATGAAGCGGAGCTTAAAATAAAGCGAGACGCCGTGTATAACAATATTAAGAAGCTGGGCGGCGTTGATTTTCCGTCGCTTGAAATAATCGGCTCAGAAAACGCACAAAGATATCGCAATAAGGCGCAGTTTCCGATAAAACGCGCCCGCGACGGGCGGCTCATCATAGGATTTTACCGCAGACGCTCACATGACGTAGTCGATCTTTCGGACTGTCTTATCCAGTCGCCGCACGTCTTTGCGGCGGCGGGAGCCGTTCGCCGTTATATCGAAGAAACGGGAGAGAGCGTCTATGACGAGGCGGCGCACAAGGGTTCGATACGCCATGTATTTGCGCGCGAAGGACGCGCCTCGGGCGATGTGGAGATCGTAGTTGTGATAAATGCGGACAAGCTTCATGATGAAGGAAGGCTCGTTCAAATATTAAAAGAACGCATCACCGGGCTTTCGGGCGTTGTCATAAATATAAATAAAGAAAAAACAAACGTGATAATGGGCGAACGCTCGCGCCTTTTGTGGGGGCGCGACGAGATACGCGATACTATAGGAGAAATCGAATTCATTATACCGCACCGCTCGTTTTATCAGGTGAACCCCTCACAGACGCGCGTACTTTATGAGACGGCGGTAAACATGCTTGCTCCGTTGAAAAACGAAACCGTGCTTGACCTGTACTGCGGCGCGGGCACGATATCGGCGTATATCGCTCGGCGCGCCGGGCGCGTTATCGGCGTAGAGGTCGTAGAGGACGCCGTAAAGGTAGCAAAGAAAAACGCACGCTCAAACGGTCTTGAAAACTGTGAATTTTACTGCGGCGATGCGGGCGAAACGGCGGCGCGCCTTATAAGAGAGGGGCTTAAGATCGACGCGCTCTGCGTAGACCCGCCGAGAAAGGGGCTTGACGAGGGAGCCCTAAAAGCGATAGCCGGGCTTTCGCCCGAGCGCATAGCGTACGTTTCGTGCGATCCTGCAACGCTGGGGCGCGATATAAAGCGGCTTTCGGATAACGGCTATGTCTTAAAGAACGCCGTAGCCGTCGACATGTTCCCAAAAACAGGAAACATAGAGACCGCGGTCTTGTTGATGCGAGATGAGTCAAAACGGCAGGACCATTGCCGTTAATAACATAAATACATTCATGGCGAGAGCCGCTTAGGAAAGCCTGTGGGGAGTTTTAGGGTTTTAGGATCAGTGAATAAACGCCAAGGGAACATAGGCGATGAGGCAAAGACGCTGTGCTTTATTGATTTCTTAATGCGCAAGATAAAAGGATAGTGCGTGGGAATCCGTTATATGTTACAATAAACTATACGGATGGAAGGGCGTATCCGCATAAATTAGCCGTTCGTATTTTATGGAGGTCGAATACAGCAATGGATAATGTGAAAAAGCAGAAAAAACGGCGGATAACGATTTCCTATTCTTTTTTAAGATGGCTGCTTTTGATCGTCGTCGTGGGTTTTTTGGCCTCTATGGCGTTCACATGGATACACCAAACGAAAATGTCCAACGACAGCGCGGCGGAGCTTTTGCGTATAAACGTTTGGGACGTCCGCCAGGACGTTATCGACGCTTCGAACGAGAACCTTCTGAAGCTTACTCGCAGCATCGCCGCACAGCTCGACGGCGGCGTCTCGCCGAATTCCGAAGAGCTTATTAGATTGATGCGCGAGTATGATGTGGCGGAAATAAACATAATAAATGAAAACGGTATCATCACGGCAACAACTATGGGAAAATTCCGGGATTACGATATGCACTCCGGCGCGCAGTCAGCTGAATTTCTTACGCTGCTTGATGGATCCGAAAATGAGCATGTACAGAATTATCAGCCCACCTCGTTCGATCCTTCCCTTTATCGCAAGTATGCCGCGGTAACGCTCAGATCCGGCGGCTTCGTACAGGTGGGCTACGACGGAGAGCGTTTTCAGAAGGACATAGATCAGAATGTTATAAGCGCGGCCAAGAACCGGCACGTAGGGCAGACCGGAAGCATCATCATAGCAAATGAGGAGTGGAATATAGTAAGCGACCGATATGGGCTTGCGGGCAGCAACTTAAGCGAGACCGGTATATGGATCGACCGCGATACGATGCCTGAGGACGAAGTTTTCCATTCGCAGGTATACGGCGAAGACTGCTCCGTCGTGTATATTTTTTCGGAAGGGTATTATATAGTGGCCGTCCTTCCCGAAAACGAGATCATCCTTGAGAGAAACTCCTCCATGAGCGTTATGGCCATAATGGAGATCATACTTTTCCTTGTTTTGTTCACGGTCATTTTCCTTCTGGTAAAATATCTTGTTCTTGACAATCTGGGAAAGGTCAACAGCTCACTGTCGAAGATCACGAAAGGGGACTTAAACGAAGAGGTAGACGTGCGTTCAAACGCAGAATTCTCCGATCTTTCGGACGACATAAACTTAACGGTTACAACTCTGAAACAATATATCGCGGCCGCAGCGGCCAGGATAGACGAGGAGCTGGCGTTTGCGAAAAACATACAGGAATCTGCGCTGCCGTCTGTATTTCCGCCTTACCCGGACAGAACAGAGTTTTCGCTTTATGCAAAAATGAGGACGGCGAAAGAGGTCGGCGGAGACTTTTACGATTTTTACCTGCTCGATGATAACAAGCTCGCTTTTCTTATCGCGGACGTTTCAGGCAAGGGGATCCCGGCCGCCATGTTCATGATGACCGCCAAAACGGTGCTCAGGGATTATGCGGAGCGCGGCGACGAGCCGCATGATGTGTTTACCAACGCCAATACAAAGCTTTGCGACGGAAACGATGCGGAAATGTTTTTAACGGCATGGATGGGCTTTCTTGAGACAGATACAGGGGTCTTGCATTTCGTAAATGCGGGCCATAATCCGCCGGTGCTGATCCGCGAAAAAAAGGCGACCTTTGTTATGCAGAAAGCAAATCTGGTGCTGGCTGCAATGGACGCCACGAAGTATCGAAAGCAGACGGTCAAGCTACAGCCCGGCGACATTTTGTATCTTTATACGGACGGCGTGACCGAAGCCCCCGATCCGGACGACAAAATATTCGGAAACGACAGGCTTTTAAATATCCTGTCGGACGATTTCGGTTCCGGCGAGGCGGCGTGCAGAAAAGTCTGCGATACAGTGCTAGGCAGGATAGACGAATTTGCGAAGGATGTACCGCAGTTTGACGATATTACGCAGCTTTGTATTTACTATGCGGGGGACAGTATACAAACATAATCCTACGGCGTCGGATAACATATTTTCGATATGGCGTTCGGTGAGCGCGGCTGTCATATGGCGCGCGTTCGCCGGTTCGCGGTATCAATGTTCAACACTGGTCACATTCTCGTAAAATAGAAAACTTTGAAAGACGCAGAGTATACGGCTTTATAAAATAGATTCTTTGTGCTGTCATATCAAAGAAGGTGTATATCATGAGCGGTTTAAAAATCCGAACAGAGTTTAAAAATGAACAGCTTCCTTTTTCGTTTACAACGGAGCTTGAGGGAGACAAACTTATCTGTACGATTGAATCGCCAAAAGAGGACCAAAAGTACGCATGTTATCTTTTGTATCAAAAAGGTGGAAACCTAACTGCATTTTACAAGGAATGGTATTCTCCGAATAAAAGACGTGAATTTGATTTGTCAGCGCTTCTTTCGGAAAGCGACCTCCCCGCTTTTATTGCCGTAAGGGTTTTTGTGGGAGATAAAGACCTGACAATAATGCATTCCGTTCAGTCGGAGTCGTTTTATTATCCTCTTCCTACAGGGCCGAAGGTTTCAGTCGTCATTTCGGTTCACAATGCGGAAGAATATCTTGAGGAAACATTTCGTTCTGTTTCCGAGCAGAAGTATCTTAACGCGGAGTTTATTTTCGTGGATATGGGCTCCAAGGATCGTTCGCTTGAACTTTTGCGGGATTTTATGAAAAGCGAACCTCGCGCAATGCTTTTAAGAGAAAGAGGCAAGTTTCCTTCCAATGCCTGGGATGCCGGCATGGAAAAAGCTTCGGGAGATTACATTATCTTTCTTGAAGCGGGCGATACGTTTTCTCCGTGTCTTTTGTGCGATACGGTTGCCTGTGCCGAGGAGACCTGCGCCGATATAGTAGTTTTTTCGACCGAACGCTTTGACGCTTCCAAAGAAACTGCGCCTGTCTTCGAGGCTTTGGATCCTGCAAAAACGCCTTCGGATACACGCGCCTTTTTTGGGAAAAGCGGCTTGACAGATATATTTGCTTTCACCGGACCCGTGCTTTTTAACAAGCTTTTCAGACGCGAATTTTTATCGTCGCATGATTTGCTGTTTGATCCCCATATAAGCATGGCAGATGAAGTTTTTACGTATACTGCGCTCGCGCTTGCCAAAAAGATAGCGCCTGTTTATAAGGTCCTGCTTACACGCCGGGGCGGCGGCGAAGATGAAACGAGCAACGATAGGTCATTGTATCCGCTTTCCTTCCTCTCTTTGCCGTTTGAATTAAAAAAGACTCTTACGGATAAAGGTGTTTACGAGGAGATCGAAGCTTCTTTTTTGAGCTTTGCGCTGTCATATGTTATTCGAGAATTGGAGTCGGCGCGCGATTTTGACGCATTTAAAACGATATACAAAGCTTTAAAGCAGTTCGGCATAAAAGAATTGGGTCTGCTTTTGAAGCCTGCGGACTATTATCCCGAAGGAAGCCGCAAGTATTATGGTAAAGCGGAGGCCATACTTAAATATTCCGAATACGGATACATAGAGACTTTCGGCTTAGATAGACTTATCTCGCACCGCCTTATACTTCCGCCTGCATTTATGCGCGAGAATAAAACCCTTCCGAAAGTCACGGTAGTAGTGCCCGTTTATAACACGGAAAAATACCTTGCCGAATGTTTAGACAGCATACTGGCGTCAACTATGCAAGAATTTGAGGTAATATGCTTAAACGACGGCTCGACGGACCGAAGTCTTTCCATAATGAAAGAATACCAAAAAAGAGACAGCCGAATCGTCGTTTTCGACGCGCCGAAAAATCACGGTCTTTCCATTACCAGAAACGTCGCGTTCGACCATGCGAGAGGCGAATATATCTGCTGTGTTGACAGCGACGATCTTATCATGCCCGATCATCTTGAAAAAACGTATGAGTATGCAAAAAAGTACGATCTCGATATGCTCTTTTTCGACGCCATACCGTTTTATGAAAACGAAGAACTGGAAAAGCGGTACACCTCTGCACCAAAAGCATATACTTCAACAGTTGATCTGAGCCTTCCGAGAACGGGGAAGCAGATGCTTGCGGATATACTTAAAAACGAATCTTACAGAGCCAATATGTGCCTGCAGCTTTTGAAGCGCGAGCATCTTGACAGACGCAACATAAGGCTGTATCCCGGTATCATATATGAAGACGTTCTGTTCACGTTCGTAAGCCTTTTAAAATCGGAGTCGTGTGCAAGGCTCAGTCATCCGTACTATAAGCGCAGATACCGTGAAGGGTCAATAATAACGGAAGAAATAACGGGTAAAGAACATTATCCTCATATAAGAAGCTACTGTATCATAGCGGCGGAAATGATGTCGGAAATGCGGAGGACATTTTTGAGCCGAGAACAGGAAAAACTGTTTTTCCGCGTACTCAAGTGGGTCGCCGATACTATGAATAGGAGGTATAAAGCTCTCAGCGAAAGCGAACAGACGGAATTTACCGAGCATTATCTTACGCCTGTCGAGGCGATTTGGTTTCGCATGGCACAGAATTTATTGAAGTAACGCAGCTTAAGCGGATACGTTTACATCACGGGGGTCAATGAAAGCTATATGTCCCCATGTATCTGAGATTTGAAGGAGGCGTATTTATTTGGCTTTTATGTCTCTCATGATCGCGGGAGCGGTTTTAGCCGTGACTTTAATAGGGCTTTTAATTTTGATCGCGGGGATCATACTTATCATAGTATGGAAGGTGAAAAAACGCAGAGGGCGGCCCGTAAAGAAATCGCATAAAACTCTGGCCGTGGTATTTACCGTTTGGGGAGCCGTGCAGTTAGGCGTGCCGGTTTTGCTTTTTGCGGGATATAACATTTATGAAGACGCATCGCGTGCCGCCAAGATCGCAGAGGCGGATGAAAAAATAAACGTGGAATACGACTGGGACAGAGACGCCGGCATAACGATGGGCGGCGTCGATTACGTGCCTGCTGATTATCTTACGGGGAAAGACGGCGGCGAAAAGAAGGCGGCACTTATATATCCCGACGGCGACGCCGATTATATCTATACCGTCGAAAACGAAAAAAATTACGATATGGTTCGTCTTTACAGCAAAGTTTTCGTGCCGAAGGAGCAGGCAGACGAAATACGCGATTATTATACGCGCGAAGCGCCTCTTTATGTTACCATATCGTTTTACGACGAGTATGACGAATACCGCGAATACAAAGTCGATTTCGACAGAAGCATGCTTGAGCGCTTAAACGCGCTTTATGATTTTGGTATGTCCAGTGTAGTGGAATACAGAACGGACGATGTGAAGCAAACCTTTTACATAACGGGAGAAACGTCTGATGGGCTGTTCGGTCTGTGGGGAACTGTAGAAGTTACCGATAAAGGGCCTGTATTGGCACACATCTGTGGCGGCGGCCGCTCAGAGGGACACATCCTGCCGGATGACATGGCCGAATATATATTCGGCTTTACGAATGAGCTTTTGCCAGAGACGGATCGGCAAGCGGCGTGAATAAACGTCGGGTTTGAAAGGACGGCGGTAAATATTGAACGCGGTATTATATATCCACGGCAGAGGCGGCAGCGCGGACGAGGCCGCATGGTATGCGCCGCTTTTTCCCGCATGCGAAGTCGTAGGCCTCGACTATAAAGGCAGTACGCCGTGGGATACAAAAGAGGAAATGATCGAAGCGGTAAAAGCCTTAAAAGCGAAATATACCAAAGTATTTCTTATCGCGAACAGCATAGGCGCGTATTTCGTCATGAATGCCGGCGTCGAAAAGGATATTGCCCATGCATATTTCATTTCGCCCGTTATAAACATGGAGAAGCTTATCACGGATATGATGCGTTATGCCGGCGTCACGGAGGCCGAGCTTCGCGAAAAGGACGTTATAAAAACGTCCTTCGATGAAGACCTGTCGTGGGATTATCTTTGCTATGTGCGTGATAACCCCATTAAATGGAGCGTCCCGACGGATATCCTATGCGGCGGACGCGATGCGCTCGTTTGTGTCGATACGACGGAGGCCTTTGCGAAAGCGCATAACGCGAGCCTAACCGTAATGGAGAACGGCGAGCACTGGTTCCATACCAAGCAGCAGATGCGCTTTTTACGTGATTGGATGAAAGAAAAAATCGAATGATCGGGCCTTTTGGCTTTATCATAATAAAAAACGAAGATAAAAACGCAACGCGCGCCGAAATGACGCGCCAGAGCCGGTAGGTAGCCCGGCCGTCCCGCGAAAGCGGGGTAAGTAACCCTCCCCCTCCGGGGTCGTCCGTTCTTCGTTCAAAAAAATTACGGAGGGATCGTTATGGACAAAACGAGCGGTAAGCTTACGGTGTATTTCGAGGACCCGTTCTGGGTGGGTGTGTTCGAGCTCGTATCAAACGGGCGTCTGTCCGTGTGCAGAGTCACGTTCGGCGCGGAGCCGAAGGACTGCGAGGTCTGGGACTTTGTGCTGCACCATTACTTTAAGCTAAAGTTTGGCGCCGCTGTAAAAACCGACGTGCATAAGGGCGCGGACAATCCGAAGCGCAGACGGCGCGAGGCAGAAAAACAGATAAAGACGCGCGGCGTAGGCACGAAATCCCAGCAGGCGCTGAAGGCGCAATACGAGGAAATGAAGGCCGAACGCAAGGAAAAAAGCCGTGCCGAACGGGAAGCCGAAAAGGAGCGCCGTTTTTTTAAAAAGCAGCAGAAGAAAAAAGAGAAGCACCGCGGCCGCTAGTCCTGCTTGCGGGGCCGAAGAATTTCAAGCTTACGGCGTCGCTTGAGCCGAAATGACGGGAAAGATACCTCGTACCGAAAGACGGTACGGGGTATTTTTTCAAAAAAACGAAAGAAACGAAGTATTCAAATCATTGACATCGCAAACGCTCCCGCATCAAGGCGCGCGGCGGGGATTGCGGGAACGATAAAATAATGATAAAATATTATAATATACAAAAAAAGCCTGCCGCGTCGCCGTCTTAAAAAGGAGCACGATATGGATAATATGAAAAAAACGAATAAAATGCGCTCTTCAATGTCGGTAAACATCATAGGAGCGATCGTCGCCGTGCTCTTCGTGTTCGGGATCGTAGTCAGCACGGTGGGCTACGTAAGCTTTACCGACGCTTTTAAAAAAGAATACGCCGAGTCCACCTACCATATGGCCGATACCGCCGCCCTGCTCGTAAACGGCGACTCGCTTGAGGATTATCTTGCCGATGAAAAGACGGACGAATATCTTCTTACAAGGGAACGCCTTGACGCATACTGCAAAAAAATGGGCGTCTCGCTCATCTACGTGATTTTGGTCGATACCTCCGATTACGGACGGTTCGTATCCGTTTTTAACAGCGTTGACAATACCGTTGACGATTCGGAATATACGCCGTGGGAGCTGGGGCACAGGCGCGACACTACAAACGACGAATACAGACGAAAATATAAGGAGATATACGACGGCGAGGCTGTGTTTGAAACGGTCTATCGCACAAGCCCGACGGACGGTCAGCACCCGCATATCACGACCATGGTGCCAGTAAAGAACTCTTCGGGTGAGGTGGCGGCCATTCTCTGTATGCAGCGCCCGATGCGCCAGCTCGTTTTGGCAAGACGTCCCTATCTTGTGACCGTTGCCGTCTCAACGCTTCTTTTGGCGCTGTTCGCCTCGGTATTCGCCGCGTTTTACATAAGAAATCAATTCGTAGACCCCGTAAAAAAGGTGGCGAAAGAGGCGTCCCGTTTTGCAAAGGAAAATACGAAGGGAGAGCCTTTGAGCAACATAAGCAAGTACAGAGTCATACACGACCTTGCCGACTCCATAGATACCATGGAATCGGACATGGTAAGATATATAGATAATCTCACGTCAGTCACTGCGGAGAAAGAGAGGATAGGAGCGGAGCTGTCGCTTGCCGGGGCCATACAGCGCAATTCCGTGCCGAACGACTTTCCGGCATTCCCCGACAGAAGCGATTTCGATATCTGCGCTTCAATGACGCCCGCAAAGGAGACGGGCGGAGACCTTTATAATTTTTTCCTTACGGACGCCGATCATCTGGCCGTTGTCATCGGAGACGTTTCCGGCAAAGGCGTGCCCGCAGCGCTGTTTATGATGGTCACGAATATCCTCATCGCAGACAGAACGTATATGGGCGGTACGCCGGCGGAGATACTTTCATTCGTAAACAACAATATATGCGAGCATAATAAAGCCGATATGTTCGTAACATTGTGGCTCGGGATACTTGAGCTGTCAACGGGCAGACTTACCTTTGCTAACGCGGGACACGACGACGCCGCCGTCTGCCGCAAGGACGGAAGCTTTGAGCTTTTCAAAACGAAGCATTCTTTAGTTGTCGGAGCAATGCCCGATATAAAGTACCGCGATTTCGAGCTGACTCTTGAAGCCGGCGACAGGCTGTTTCTCTATACGGACGGCGTTCCCGAGGCGACCGATGAAAACTACGCCATGTATTCGATAGGCAGAATGCTCGCCGCGCTGAACGAAAACAAGGACAAGCGACCGGAAGAGATACTTACGTCTATCCACGAGAGCGTGAACGCGTTCGTGGGCGGCGCGCCTCAGTTTGACGACCTTACCATGCTTTGTCTTGAGATAAAAGAACGCGGCGAAACGCGTTCGGGGGAGAACGCCGAAAACCGCTCTTGATTAAGCAAGGCGTAAGAACGGATGAAATTCCTATAACGCGGCAAAAGAAAAAACGCTTTGCTTGGCCCAAAGGCTTTAAAGATATAAAAGCACGATAAAATTACGAGGCCGATATGCGGCAAAGGAAGTCATCGGATACGCCGTAAAGCGGCGGACGCGCGCAAGCCGGGCATTAGGAGGAAAAAACGATGATGCATTTTAAATACCTTAGAATACAGGGGCAGGAGCTTGCCCGAAACACAATGTACGCGAAGGGCGTTTTCAGTAGGTGCTGGCAGCTTATCCAGAACGACAAAATGGATGAGGAGGACGCGGATCTCTACCGCGAGATAGACGACTGGTTTGCACAGTGCCTTCCCTGGCCGCCTCAATGCAGAAATCAGGAAAGAGTCGTGTGCTTTTTCAAAACCGAAAACTCCGATGAAATGATGAAAATGATACGGCCTGCGCTTTGGCTTTTGGAGAAATACAACCATCCGTACTATCTCGTATACACGAATACGCCGGGCGAAATAGTATACGAGGACAAGTATCAGGTGGCCGTAAAGACGCCCGGAAGGCTTATCATAGAAGAGGTTCAAAAGAATTGGAGCCCTGCGCAAACGCCCGACGAAGGAGAAAAATGACTGTGGCAGAAAAAATAAAAACATGCGATCTTCACACGCACTCGGTATTTTCCGACGGCTCGCTCACTCCCGAAGAGCTCGTAGTACTTTCAAAAGAGCGCGGCCTTTCGGCAGTTGCGCTCACCGACCACAACACGGCGAAGGGACTTTTACGCTTTACGGAGGCGGGCGAAGAAAACGGGGTTACGACCGTCGCGGGCTGCGAATTTTCAACCGAATACGAGGGTACGGAGGTGCATATCGCGGCTCTGTTTTTGCCGCCCGACGCGTGGGACGAAGCTGAGCGATATACAAAGCGCCTGCTTATCGCAAAGAAAAACAGCAACGTCTTGCTTATAGAGGCGCTTCGCCGAAGCGGATACGACGTGACTTACGAGGAGGCCGCCGCGCTCACCGATGCGGACGAGTTCAACCGCGCGCACGTCGCCCGGCTGCTTCTTAACAAGGGTTACGTAAACTCAACGAAAGAGGCGTTCGATACGCTTTTGGGCGAGGGACAGGGCTATTACGTGCCGCCGAAAAGACTTGACGTATTTGAAACGATAAGATTTATAAGCTCGCGCCGCGCCGTGGCGGTGCTTGCGCATCCGTTCCTTAATTTAAGCGGTGAGCGCCTTTTAAAGTTTCTGCCGCAGGCGAAGGCGGCGGGACTTGACGCGATGGAAACGCGGTACTCAAGCTTTGACGAAGAGACGAGCAGGGAGGCGTCAAAGCTTGCGCGCCGCTTCGGCTTAAAGGAAAGCGGCGGCTCCGATTTTCACGGCGCGGCAAAGCCCGACGTAATGCTCGGCACGGGCAGGGGGAACTTATGCGTACCGTTCGAGTTTTACGAGGCGCTTAAGCCGTAGAGCTTTTGCGCCGTGCAGACTGATAATTCTTACGCGCGCCTTCGCGCGCCGGAGGCATAAAAATGACACGTACCGCGACAGGGCAGAACGACTTTTCAAAAGGTCCCGTATGGAAAAACATAATACGTCAGGCGCTGCCGCTGACGATAGCGCAGTTCGTGCATCTTCTTTACAACGTGATGGACAGGGTGTACATAGGACACATGGAGGGCGTGGGCACGCTCGCGCTCACGGGAGTAGGGCTCACTTTTCCCGTAGTCACCGTTATTTTGGCGTTCGCGGCGCTGTTCGGCATGGGCGGCGTGCCGCTTTTTTCCATTGAGCGGGGCGCCGAAAACAAAGAAAAGGCCGCGCGCATCATGGGCAATTCCTTCGCGCTTATAGTGATCGCCGCAGCCGCGCTTACGGTGCTTTTGTATATATTCCGCCGCCCCGTGCTTTTCGCGTTCGGCGCAAGCGGCGATTCGTTCGTATATGCCGACGAATATTTGAGGATATATCTTGCGGGCACGCTTTTTTCAATGCTCGCAACGGGCATGAACGGATACATAAACGCGCAGGGCTTCCCGCGCACGGGCATGCTTTCGATAATAATAGGCGCGGGCGTCAATATCGCGCTCGACCCGCTTTTCATATTCGCGCTACGTATGGGCGTTTCGGGCGCGGCGATCGCCTCCGTGATAAGCCAGGCCGTATCTGCGGCGTGGGTATTAAGATTTCTTACGGGAAAGCGCGCCGAGATACCTCTTTCGCCCAAAAGTATACGCATCGACGGCGCGACTGTGGCCGCGATATCTAAGCTGGGCGCGGCGAACTTCATAATGCAGGGCACGAATTTTCTCGTTCAGGTAGTCTGCAACTCGACGCTTCAGGGTTACGGCGGCGATATCTACGTCGGCATAATGACGGTGACTAATTCGATACGCGACGTTTTCATGCTGCCAATAAGCGGCATAGTCGGCGGCGCGATGCCGGTGATAGGCTTTAACTACGGCGCGAAAAATTACGCGCGCGTAAGGGACGGCATACGCTTCAATACGATAGTCGGCGCCGTATATACGATGGCGGCCTGGCTCTTGGTAGTGACGCTGCCGCGCGTATGGTTCGGCGTCTTCTCCGACGACGCCGCGCTATTGGACGCGGGCGTCGGTATGCTTCGTATATACTTTTTCGGCTTTGTTTTCATGGCGCTTCAGTTCGCGGGGCAGTCGGCGTTTCAGTCGCTGGGCGACGCGCGCCACGCGATATTCTTTTCGCTTCTGAGAAAAGCCGTTATCGTAGTGCCGCTCACTGTTGTTTTGCCGATGATAGGTTTCGGTGTTACGGGCGTATTTTTGGCGGAGCCGATATCTAACGTAGCTGGCGGACTTGCCTGCTATATCACGATGAGAATGACGGTGTATAAAAAAATCGAAAGCCTTATCCCGAAAAACGAAAAGGAGTGAATGCGCCGTGAGGATAGCCGTAGTTACGGGCGCGTCGAGCGGCCTGGGACGCGAATATATAAAAGAAATAAACCGCCTTGAGACGGATATCGACGAAATATGGGCCGTTGCACGAAGGAGGGAGCGCCTTGTTTCGCTCGGCGAAAGCTCCCGCATACCTGTGCGCGCCTTCCCGCTCGATCTTACGAAAAAGGAGAGCATAGAAGAGTTCAAGGCGGCGCTTGAACGCGAAAGGCCCGACGCGGCGATTTTAATAAACGCGGCGGGTTTCGGAAAGATAGGCGATTTTTCGTCTATGGATCTGGGCGAGAGCGACCGCATGATAGAATTAAACTGCCGCGCCGCCGTAGATATGACGTACGTCTGTCTGCCGTATATGAAGGCGGGCGCGCGCATAATGGAGATATGCTCGACGGCGGGCTTTCAGCCGTTTCAGTACCTCAGCGTTTACGCCGCCTCGAAGGCGTTCCTCTACCGCTTTACGCGCGCGCTCAGGGTAGAGCTGTTTTCGCGCCGCATAAAGGTGACGGCCGTATGCCCGTACTGGATAAAGGACACGGAATTCATACCTACGGCCAAGGATACCTTCGGCGGAGGCCACGCCGTAAGGCATTTTCCGCTCGCCTCGCACGTTCGCTCCGTCGCCGCCGTGTCGTATAACGATTCGCGCATCGGCCTTCCCGTATCTGCGCCCGGCGTGGTATGCTTCGTTCACCGCATCGTCGCAAAATTCGTGCCGTCGGAGCTTATGATGGGCATATGGGAGCTTTTGAGGAGAGCTTAGCGTAAGAAACGAGGGAACAACCGCGCGCGTTTTTTTGACGCTTTACAATGCGCGCCCGCGCACGATATAATATAAAAAAGCCACGAGAGAAAGGATATAAGAAACATATGGCCCAAGAGAGCAGACTTCGTGAAAAAATAAAATATCTTGAGAGCATCCCTAATGTAAACCGCAATCTTGACCGCATAATATCGAGCGGCACGGTGTCGGACGAGGACGTGCGCCATTACTATGTAAACAGCCGCTTCGCCTATAAAAAGTTTCACTCCGAGGAGGGGTTCATGCATTTTAGGATATCGCAGGGCGGAAAGCTTGGGCCGAACGATATATATTATCAGCCCGAGACCGTATCGAAGCGCATAAAAAGCGGCGACAACGTGGTGGAGCTCGGAAGCGGCATGGGCGCAAATCTTCTCTATCTTGCGAAAAAGCATCCCGACGTAACGTTTACGGGCGTCGATCTTTGTCCCGAGCCCATAGAGGAACCGCCGTCCAATATACGCCTAATAGAGCACGATTACAGCGATATGTCGATGATAGACGACGCATCCGTCGACGCTGTCTACGCCGTTGAAACGATAGTGCACTGTCCCGACAAGGAGAGCGTGTTTTCGGAAGTGTACAGGATACTTAAGCCGGACGGCGTGTTTATTGTTTACGACTATTCGCTGCCAAGGGAATTTGAGGAATATGACGAAACGGAAAAGAAGGCCGTCGAGCTCATATCAAAGGGCGGCGCGGCCGTACTTATAGAATCGGAGACCTGTTGGGAGGGGCGTTTTGCGGCGGCAGGCTTTAAGGCGGAGTCAATAACCGACCTTACGAAAAATACTCTGCCCGACCTTAGGCGCCTTGCGGGCAGGGCGGCGCAGGTTTTGGAGAATTCGTTTCGCGTAAAGTTTGCCGCGCCGCTCATGCCGAAGCGGCTTTTCGACAATATCATACTGGGTTACCTCGGATACGATATGTGCCTTGAGGGCGTGGGATATTACATGGAATGGATATACAGAAAATAAGGGGTGAGCGATATGGCGTCGAGCGAGAGTTATCTTGAATATATACTTGACTGCCTCAGTGCGTGCGAGGATATAACGTACCGCGCCATGATGGGCGAATATATAATATACGCCGGAGGCAAGGTGATAGGCGGTATATATGACGACAGATTCTTAATAAAGCCCACGCCGTCGGCGCGCGCGCTTATGCCCGACGCGCCCGAGGAGCTGCCTTACGAGGGCGCGCGTCCTATGCTCATGTGCGAAAATACGGACGACCGAGAATTTTTAAAGGAGCTTATTGAGAGCGTACGGCGCGAGCTTCCCGCACCGAAAAAGCGAAAGAAGGCACAGTGAGGATACAAGACCCCGCAGGGCGCGGCCCTGCGGGAGTTTTTGATAATATGATGTGATATTCGCGGATATTGCCGCATATTTATCTGATATCGAAAAAAACGGGGTATTTAAATGATAAGAGCAGTTTTTATTGATATAGACAATACGCTTCTCGATTTTAACGCATACGTGACGGACAGCATGAAAGAGGGCTTTGAAAAATTCGGCCTTCCGCCGTATGAGGATAAAATGGGCGCGGTGTTTCGAAAGATAAACGAGGGCCTTTGGCAAAAGATAGAGCGCGGCGAGCTCGATCTGGAGGGGCTTAGGCGCAACAGGTGGAACATTATTTTTTCGGCGCTTGGAATAGATTTTGACGGGGCGGTTTTCGAGGATTTCTTCCGCGAGCGCCTTTTTTACAGCGCGGTCCCCGTAAGCGGCGCGCTTGAGATGCTTTCGTATCTTGCGCCCAAGTACATACTCTGCGCCGCAAGCAACGGCCCGAAAGCTCAGCAGATGAACAGGCTCAAGCTTGCGGGAATGGATAAATATTTTAAATTCTTCTTTAT
The DNA here is from genome assembly GCA_017405765.1 of Clostridia bacterium. Taxonomy (NCBI): domain Bacteria; kingdom Bacillati; phylum Bacillota; class Clostridia; species Clostridia bacterium. The sequence goes on along the minus strand of JAFQZS010000040.1, from coordinate 18,970 downwards.
TTCGGGAGGCATGGGACATTCAAAGCCGTCAAAGGTGTTTTTCGAGACGGCGATAGCAAGTATAAACGAAAGCGTGTGCGAAGCCGGAGCGCCGTCCGTGCGGCCGGAGGAGATAATGATAATAGGAGACTCTCTTTCAAGCGACATTGCCGGCGGCATATCATGCGGGTTAAAAACGTGCTATTTCGATCCGGGGCGAAAGCCCGTGACCGACGCCGTTTCGCCGGACCATGTTATATATGATCTTCGGCAGGTGCGCGCCATATTATAAAGTGCGGCGGGAAAACTTGACAATGAAAATTTATCGTGCTATTCTTTAAGCAAGGTGAGCAGCCAAAAGCGTAAGACCGGCCTATGTCGGACGTGCGCTTTTTTATTTTGTTAAAAAGGACGGCGAAAGCTTATGAAGGAGCAAAAAGAGAGCATAATGGCGACAGAAAAAGTCAGCCGCCTGATTGTCGTAACGGGAGTGCCGATGATACTTTCCATGGTATTGCAGGGCTTTTACAATATCGTGGACAGCGCGTTCGTTTCAAACATGAGAGAATACGGCGAGGAGGCGATAAACGCGCTCACGCTAGCCTTTCCCGTTCAAATACTTATGGCTTCGGTCGCCATAGGCACCGGGATAGGCGTAAACGTACTGCTTTCAAAGAGTCTGGGGCAGAAAAATTTTGAAAAAGCCAACGGGGCGGTGGGAAACGCCGTCGTTTTGAGCGTTATTATGACGTGTATATTTATGCTGTTCGGCGTTTTCGGCGTAAGGGGATATATCGCCTCGCAGACGTCGTCCGCGCTAATAACCGAAATGGGCACGAAATACCTTTCCGTATGCTGCGTTTTCTCGGCGGGCATAGTATTTTTCGGCACATTTGAAAAAACGCTTCAGGCAACGGGACGATCGCTTTTTTCGACGGCGGCACAGGTGATAGGCGCAGTAACGAATATCGTATTGGACCCGATACTTATATACGGGCTTTTAGGATGTCCCGAAATGGGAGTTTCGGGCGCGGCATGGGCTACCGTCATAGGCCAGTTCGCTTCGGCTGCCGCAGCAATAATATTTCATATTCTGAAAAACGCAGAGATAGAAAACAAAGCGCGCTATTTAAGACCGAGGGCGGATATAATAAAAGAGATATATGCGATAGGTCTTCCGGCCATAATAGCGCAGGCGCTTTTGTCTGTAATGACCTATATGCTGAACCTCATCTTCGTTCGCATAGACGAAGCGGTAGTTACCGCCTTCGGCCTTTACTTTAAGGTACAGCAGTTCGTGCTATTTATCTGCTTCGGCCTTCGCGACGCCGTAACGCCTATTATCTCGTTCAATTACGGCATGAGAAGCAAGCCGCGAATAAAAGACGGCATAAAATACGGCATGATATATACGCTCGTGCTTATGGCGGCGGCTCTTTTGGCTATAGAGGCGTTCGCGCGCCCGTTTGCCGGAGTCTTCGCTCTTACTGCAGCGACGGAGGCTCTCTGTATCGACGCGATGCGCATCGTCTCCGTAAGCTTTATCTTTGCGGGGATAAGCATAACTTATCAAGGTGTGTTCCAGTCTTTGGGAAGCGGCGTTTCTGCGCTCGCGAGCGCGACGCTTAGGCAGATCATATTTATAATACCGCTCGAGCTTCTGTTTTCGCATATTGCAATGACGAACGCATCGCTTACATGGCTCGTATGGCTTGCCTTCCCGATAGCCGAGGCTGCTGCCGCCGCCGTGACGTATTGTCTTATGCGGCGCATAGACAAAAAGAAGATAGCGCCGATGGAGGAGGGCGTGTAAAATGTGTCAGGCGCCGCCTTTAGGCGCCTGACGCTTTTTAAAAGAGCTAAGATCAAGACCTTGTCGATATAAATCCGTTTATTGAGACTTATACTTTGTAAAAATTAAGCGTAAGGATTGAATAACTATTTAATATATGATATCATATTAAAATAAAAAGTCAGTTTGTAACGCTTTTTTCAACGCTAAGGAGGAAATATGAGCGCCGTTATAGCCATTGCTTCCGGAAAAGGGGGCACGGGAAAGACCACAACGTGCGCCTGCCTCAGTGTTGCGCTTGCGCGCGCGGGTAAGCGTGTGCTTTCGGTAGACTGCGATTTCGGGCTTAGAAATCTCGATCTGGCGCTGGGACTTGGCGAAACGGCAGTGTTCGATGCGGCAGACGCGATAAACGGCGTATGTACGCCGAACGACGCCGTTATAATACATAACAAATATCCGTCGCTTCACCTTATATGCGCGCCTCAGGACGAGAAGAAGGCCGATTTTACACCGGCCGCCTTTGCAACATTAGTACGCGAGCTTGAGCCGGAGTACGATTTTATACTGCTCGACTGTCCGGCCAGCTTGGGACACGCCTTTGAATGCGCGCTTTCGGCGGCAAACGAGGCCATTCTTGTTACAATACCGCAGTCGTATGCGCTGAGAGATACCCAAAAGATAGCCGACGTAGTTACAGGGCGTGGGATAGAAAACGCACGTCTTATCGTTAATATGGTGCGTACCCGCCATATAAGCCGTGGATACAGCAAAAACATAGACGACATAATAGATATGGTCGCACTGCCGCTTTTGGGCGTGGTGCCCTATGATGAGAATATATCGGCATACCAGAACAGGCGCATGGATATTATGGATGATGAGCGCCTTTCATCAACGACGGCGTTTTACAATATAGCGCGTCGTATAATGGGTGAGCGCGTGCCGATAATGAAAATAAAAAACAGACGTTTAAGATAAGCACGACAAAAAAAGAAAGGGTGATCTCATGAATATTGCGCTGTTGTCACATGATAAGAAAAAAGAGCTTATGGTGCGTTTCTGTATCGCATATAAGCCGATACTCGCAAAGCATTCGCTTTGTGCAACGGGCACTACGGGCAAGCTCGTGCACGAAGCTACGGGGCTGGAAATAGTGAAGTTTTTAAGCGGCGCGCAGGGCGGCGCGCAGCAGATAAGCTCGCGTATAGCATATAATGAGATCGACCTTGTTCTGTTTTTCTGCGACCCGCTTACGCCCAGACCTCATGAGCCCGACGCGACGTCAATACTCAGGCTCTGCGATGTGCATAACATACCCATAGCTACGAACGTAGCGACGGCGGAGGTGCTCGTCCAGGGACTCGGACGCGGCGACCTTGACTGGCGCGACATTGTAAATCCCAAAAAAACAATAAGGTAAGCGCAAAAAAACCGCGTAAGTATGCGCGGTTTTATCCATTATTTCTTTTACAGGAGGGTAAACTATGATAAAAATGCCGAGAGGCACAAAGGATATACTTCCCGACGAGAGCTTTAAATGGCAATACGTTGAGGATAAGATAAAAGGCGTATGCCGCGACTTCAATTTTAAGGAGATACGTTTTCCCACCTTCGAGCACACCGAGCTTTTTAAACGCGGCGTGGGCGACACGACGGACGTAGTGCAGAAAGAGATGTATACCTTCTCGGATAAGGATCAAAGAAGCCTTACGCTTCGTCCCGAAGGTACGGCAGGAGTTATGCGTTCGTTCGTGGAGCACGGCCTTTACGGCGGCGCGCTGCCCTTAAAGCTTTATTATCTCATTTCGTGCTTCCGTTATGAAAAGCCTCAGGCCGGAAGACTAAGAGAGTTTCACCAGTTCGGCGTTGAGCTTTTGGGAAGTCCCTCGCCCGCGGCGGACGCGGAGGTCATAAGCCTTGCGAACGCCATATTCGAGCGGCTCGGCGTGAAAGATCTCAGCCTTATCATAAATTCGCTCGGATGCCGCACCTGCAGAAAGGAGCATTCAAAGGCTCTGAAAGAATATTTTACGGCGCATGTAGACGGCTTATGCGACACCTGCCGCGAAAGGCTACAAAAGAACCCCATGCGTATAATTGACTGCAAGAACGATTCCTGCAAGGAGATAGCAAAGGGCGCGCCCTCGATACTCGATTATATCTGCGATGATTGCTCCAAGCATTTTGAAGAGACGAAGCGCCACCTTACGGCGGCGGGCATAAAATATACGGTAGATCCCACGATAGTGCGCGGCCTTGATTACTATTCAAAGACGGTATTTGAATTTGTTTCGGGCGATATAGGCGCGCAGTCCACCGTGTGCGGCGGCGGCAGATACGACTACCTTGCGCGGGAGCTTGGCGATATAGACTGCGCGGGACTCGGATTTGCGATGGGCATAGAGAGGCTTCTTTTAGTCATGGAGGCGCAGGGGCTTTTCATGGGAGAGAACAAGCCGTGCGACTTATATATAGCGTCGATGGGAGACGAGGCGAACGTGTTCGCTTCGGGCCTTGCGGCGGCCATGCGAGCTAAGGGCGTTTCGGTTGAGACGGATCTTATGAAAAAGAGCTTAAAAGCGCAGATGAAATACTCCGACCGCCTGGGCGCGCGCTTTTGCATCGTCATAGGCGAAAGCGAGATGGAAACGAGAAAGGCTCAGCTTAAGAACATGGCTACGGGAGAGAAGACGGATATAGATCTTTCAGACGTTTCGGCGGCGGCCGGACTTATAAAGAGCTTATAACATAAAACATATATAATACAGAGGTGCAAATATGCAAAAGCGAACACATTACTGCGGCGGCTTTCGTATGGCTGACGTGGGAACACAGGCCGTGCTGTACGGATGGGTACAGAAGCAGCGCGACATTGGCAGTCTTATATTTATCGACCTTCGCGACCGCACGGGCATATGCCAGGTGGTCTTTGAGGAGGAGACTGCCGCAAAAGAATATTTCGACCTTGCGTTCACGCTCCGTTCGGAATATGTCGTATGCGTGACGGGAACTATACGCGAGCGTTCAAATAAAAATCCCAACATACCTACGGGCGACGTGGAGCTTTTGGCTTCGAGCGTGACGCTTTTATCGAAGGCGCAGACGCCGCCGTTTGAGATAGTGGAAAATTCGGACGTTAATGACAATTTGCGTTTGCAATACCGTTATCTCGATTTAAGACGCCCCGATATGCAGCGAAAGATCATGCTCCGCCACCGCATATCGAAGATAGCCCGCGACTATTACGACGAGAACGGTTTTCTTGAGATAGAGACGCCGATGCTTCAGAAATCGACGCCGGAGGGCGCGCGCGACTACCTCGTGCCCAGCCGCGTGAAGAACGGCTCGTTCTACGCGCTGCCGCAGTCGCCCCAGCTTTATAAGCAGATACTTATGATATCGGGCTTCGACAGATACTTCCAGATCGCGCGCTGCTTTAGAGACGAGGACCTGCGCGCAGACCGCCAGCCCGAATTTACGCAGATAGACGTTGAGATGTCGTTCGTTGACGCAAACGACGTTATGACGGCTAACGAGGGCTTTATAAAGCGCGTGTTCAAAGAAGTATTGGACGTTGAGCTTGAGACTCCTTTCCTTCGCATGCCGTACAAAGAGGCGATGGAGCGATTCGGAAGCGACAAGCCCGACACGAGATTCGGATTTGAGCTTAAAAATATAAGCGACATCGTAAAAGGCTGCGGCTTCGGCGTATTCAAAAACGCCGTCGAGGCGGGTGGAAGTGTGCGCGCGATAAACGTAAAGGGATACGCCGATAAGATATCGCGCAAAGAGATAGATTCGCTGGGCGAGTTCGTAAAGACGTACCGCGCGAAGGGACTTGCGTGGATGAAGGTAACAAAGGACGGCGTTTCCTCGCCTATCGCTAAGTTCTTATCGGACGACGAGCGCGCTGCGATACTTTCCGCGATGGACGCAGGTGAAAACGATCTTCTTTTATTCGTTGCGGATAAGGATAAGGTGGTATTTGACGCGCTCGGCGCACTTAGATGCGAAGTTGCGCGCCGCCTTGACATATTGGATGCAAACACGTACAATTTTTTGTGGGTCACCGAGTTTCCGCTTCTTGAATACGACGAGGAAGAGGGACGCTTTGTCGCCATGCACCACCCCTTCACCGCGCCGATGGACGAGGACGTGGAGTATCTTGACCGTGACCCCGGCCGCGTGCGCGCGAAGGCTTACGATATAGTACTTAACGGCGTTGAGCTGGGCGGCGGCTCGATAAGAATATTCCGTGAGGATATGCAGGAGAAGATGTTCTCCGTAATAGGCCTTTCAAAGGAGACTGCAGCGGAGCGGTTCGGATTTTTACTCGAAGCCTTCAAATACGGCGCGCCCCCGCACGGCGGCATGGCTTACGGCCTCGACAGGCTCGTTATGCTCATGACGGGCTCGCAGTCGATACGCGACGTTATAGCGTTTCCGAAGGTGCAGAACGCTTCCGAGCTTATGAGCGGAGCCCCCGACACCGTAGATAAAAAGCAATTAGACGAGCTTGGCATCGCTGTTATAAAAAGCGATGCTTCCTCGGAGCAATAATCATAGAAGGTGAATGATATGATAAATATTAAACTTAAAGACGGAAGCACGATGGAGCTTGAGGCTCCCGTAAGCGCGTTCGAAGCGGCGCAGAAGATATCGCAGGGACTTGCGCGCGCGGCTTTCTGCGCGAAGGTAAACGGCGAAGTAGTCGATCTCAGACATATAATAGACGGCGACTGCGATTTTGAGGTATGCACCTTTGACAGCGAGGAAGGAAAGCGCGCCGTATGGCATTCGACCTCGCACATAATGGCGCAGGCCGTAAAGCGCCTCTATCCCGACGTAAAGCTTGCCATAGGCCCCGCTACGGCTTCGGGCTTTTACTACGATTTTGATACCGAAGTTGCGCTCGACGCCGATTCGCTTACGAAGATAGAAGCCGAGATGAAAAAGATAATAAAAGAAAAGCCCGTTTTCGAGCGCTTCGAGGCGCCGCGCGACGAGGCGTTAAAGCTCATGGCGGACGAGCCGTACAAGGTGGAGCTTATAAACGATCTGCCCGAGGATGAAACGATATCGTTCTACCGCCAGGGCGAGTTTCTTGATCTCTGCGCGGGCCCTCACGTTATGGACGTGTCGAAGATAAAGGCGATAAAGCTTCTCTCCGTTACCGGTGCCTATTGGCGCGGCAGTGAGAAAAACAAGATGCTCAGGCGCATCTACGGCGTATCGTTCTTAAAGGCGAGCGAGCTTGAGGAGCATTTGAAGAAGCTTGAGGAGGCGAAGCTTCGCGACCACAACAAGATAGGACGCGAGCTTAAATATTTCACGACAAACGACTATATCGGCCAGGGACTGCCGCTTCTTATGCCGAAGGGCGCAATGCTTTTCCAGATACTCTCGCGTTTCGTTGAGGACGAGGAGACGCGCCGCGGCTACGTGAGAACGCGCACGCCGTATATGGCGAAGAGCGACCTTTACAAGCTGTCCGGCCACTGGGACCACTATCTTGACGGTATGTTCGTATTGGGCGATCCCGCGAGTGACGACGAGGTGTTCGCGCTTCGTCCGATGACGTGCCCGTTCCAGTATATGGTATATAAGAATGACCTGCACTCGTACCGCGATCTGCCGATACGCTACGGCGAGACGTCCACGCTGTTCAGAAACGAGGCCTCCGGCGAGATGCACGGCCTTATCCGTGTGCGCCAGTTCACGATATCCGAGGGACATCTTATCCTCATGCCCGAGCAGCTCGAACAGGAGTTTAAGGGATGCCTTGACCTTGTAAAATACATGATGACGACGCTGGGACTTTATGAGGACCTTTCGTTCAGATTTTCGCGCCGCGACCCCGCCGACAAGGAAAAATACATCGGCACCGACGAGATATGGGACAACGCCGAAGCGCTCATGGCGCAGATACTCGATCATCTCGGCATCGAGTATAAAGAGGGCATAGGCGAAGCGGCGTTCTACGGACCGAAGCTCGACATTCAGATAAAGAACGCTTTCGGCAAGGAGGACACGCTAGTAACCATTCAGATAGACCCGATGCTTGCGGAGCAGTTCGATATGTTCTACGTTGACCGCGACGGTCAAAAGAAGCGCCCCTACATCATACACCGCACCTCGATAGGCTGCTACGAGCGCACGATAGCGCTGCTTTTAGAAAAATACATGGGCTCGCTTCCGCTGTGGCTTTCGCCGGAGCAGATAAGGGTAATGCCCATATCGCAGCATTTTGCGGATTATGCGGCAGAGGTGAAAAAGGCCATAGAAGCGGCGGGACTGAGAGTAACGCTCGACGAGCGCAACGAAAAGATAGGCTATAAGATACGCGAGGCCCAGATGGAGAGGATACCGTATATGGTCATTGTGGGCGAGAAAGAGAGAGCCGAGGGCAAGGTGGCCGTTCGCTCGCGCAATTTAGGCGACCTTGGATCCATGGAGCTTTCGGCATTTTTAGACAGAGCGCTTGACGAGGACAAAACGCGCGCGATAAGCCCCAAAGAATAAAACGAGCATATTTTAAGAAGGAAGACACATCATGATAGACCGAGACAACAGCATACTTGCGGCTCAAAAGCGAGTTGACGCGGCGCTCAAAGATCTTGCGGCGGCGTCGGTCGCGCCCGAGTTCGTATATGAATATCTTTTTTTGGTAAACGAGGTCGTGAGCATCTACAACAAGTTTTCGGATGCGCGCGGCAGCGACGATGAGGACAACGCGCTCAAATACGCAAGATGGATAGTAAACATCGTCGAAATGGAAAAAAGGGAAGGTATGCTCTCAAGCCGTTCAAAGGACGGCGCGAAAGAGGCACAGACCGGTCCGTGATGCTGTAAGTGAATATAAGAAATGTAAGTGAATATAAGAAAGAAGGGGGCTGCCCTGTGCGGGCAGCCCCCGTGGCAACAAGAAGCCGGGGCGGATGGAAACAGCCGCCCCGGACTTTCGTTTGCGGCGAAAAGTCAAGGTTTTTTCGGATCATTCCTCGTGATTTTTGACCCATTTGAGCAGATCCTCATATCCCATGCTTCCGTCTGCAACAGAAAGCCCGACATGGATCAATTCCTCGTCTGTGCAGCGAATTCTGATGCCGTTCATTTCAAGAAAAGAGAGCATCACATAGATGCCGATCCGTTTGTTGCCGTCCACAAAAGCATGGTTAGAGATCAGTGTATAGCCGAGCCTTGCCCCTTTTTCCTCTTTGCTGGGATAGAATTCTTGACCTCCGAAGCCGGAGAATGCGCTTTCCAACGCAGAATCCAGCAAACCCTCATCACGCACACCGACGCTTCCGCCGGTTGCTTCTGCCAGCAGTTTATGAAGGAGCAGGACCTTTTCTTTTGAGAATTTGATCATTTTGCCAACTCCTCAAACGCAGCTTTGTGTTCGCGCAGGATCCGCGCTGCAACGAAATCGATCTTCTCGTCTTCCGTCATATCGATCTGCGGCTCCGTGTCAAGATCGATCACGAGCAGCTTCGGCCGATTGTTCTTAAAGACCACGACGCGGCCTTTCTTCTCTGCCAGTTTTGCAACGCGGGAAAAGTTCTGATTTGCCTCGGTCGCCGTCACGATGGCACCGGTATCGATCGTCATAAATATCGCCTCCACATATAGCATACCACAAGTTAGGCAAAAATCAACCTATAATATAACTAAAAATTCTTCGATGTAAGCAAGCCGTAAAGGATTCGTTTTCGCTGCTCTGATCGGCAAAAGAGAACACGGATAATAAAAAAGCAGGCGCGCAAGTTCGTATATGAATATCATTTTTTGGTAAACGAGGTCGTGAGCATCTATAACAAGTTTTCGGATGCGCGCGGCAGCGACGACGAGGAAAATGCGCTTAAATACGCCGGCTGGATCATAAATATAGTGGAGATGGAGAAAAGAGAAGGGATGCTAAAGGAAGTGTCCCGCGATGCGTAGCTCTGTTTGGATCATGTGAAAGTTAAAGCCCCCGCGGGTATTCCGCGGGGGCTTTTTTGCGTTGGGGCGGGGTTAGTTTGCGCTGTTGTAGTGGATGGTGGCTTTGGTGAGGGGGTCGTTATATGAATCTATGCTTATGCTCTGCCACTCAGATTGAGTGCCTGTGTAGTATACGTCTTTAAGACCGTCGCAGGTATAGAACGCATAGTCGCCTATTTTCGTCACGCTCGACGGTATCGTCACCGAAGCGAGATCGTTGCAGCCGTTAAATGCACCGTTGCCTATGCTCGTCACGCCGGACGGTATAGTATACGCTCCGCTTTTGCCTGCCGGATATGTCACAATCGTTTTTTTATCTTTTGTGAATAAGACACCGTTTACGGAAGTATACGCAGTATTCCCCGATGCAACACTTATAGACGTAAGACCGCTGCAGCCGTAGAACGCGCTGCTGCCAATACTCGTCACGCTTGACGGTATAGTCACCGACGTAAGGGCGGTGCAGTCGGAGAACGCATTATTGCCAATGCTCGTCACGCCTTCGGGTATAGTCACAGACGTAAGACTTTCGCACCACGCGAACGCAAACTCGCCGATGCTCGCAACGGTCGACGGTATCGTCACGGACATAAGGCCGGTGCAGTCGGAGAACGCATAGTCGCCAATTCTCGTCACGGCTGCGCCGTCTATCATTTTGGGAATAACAAGTGTAGTTATGCTTTTGTCCTCTACACCCGTTACCGTGCCGGTGGACGCATCAAATATCAGTCCCTCTGTCGGAGGAGGCTCCAGAACAGTTATCGTCTTCGCCGTAGCGTTGTAGCCGGTGCTGTACGTGCTGCCAACATAGGAACGAATCGTGTAGCTGTACGTCGTGCCGCCTTCTGCCGTTGTATCGGTATACGATGTAGCGGTTGTCGCCGAAAGTATAACGGTCCATTTGCTGCTGCCTGTCTTACGGTATACGCGGTATCCGTCCACGCCGTCCTGCGGCTGCCAAGCGAGGCTGACCGCGCCGTCTGCATAGCTTATAGACGTGATGTTCACTGCCGGCGGCGTGTCTGCCGCCAAGCCCATCACGGGCAGCATGGTTATGACCATGACTATCGCCACGATAAGGCTCAATGCTTTCTTTTTCAAAATTGCTCATTCCTTTCTTGCTTTATTTATCTATATTAACGCGAATACTTCGCCGTTGTTTTCCGTTTTTTTAGATCAGCCTGCTCCCTATGTCACTGTCGAGGCGCAAAGCGCCGAAGAGTCTTAATGCCGAAAGATCCTTCGCTTCGCTCAGGATGACACTGAAAAGAAGCCCAGGATGACAAAGGACGGAGGCGCACGGGATGGCGCTGGGGAATACGGATCGCCGCGTCTTGGGGCGGCCGGAGAGTGGGTGCGAATTGCCGCGCCGTTTCTCTTATACGCAAGACGACAGCTTTTACCTTACCGTGTCTCCAAAAGGGCTGTTATAACGCAGATCCGCAAAAAAGCAGTGTTTTCGGCCCCCGTTTTTTAATTCTCTTTACTGTTCTTCGACAGGAAAAAGCCCGTTTTTCCCTCGTTTTCCTATTGTTTTACCATAAAAAGGTGGGGAAAAAAGTATACTTTTTTCCCCAACAAAAGTTATCCCAAACAAAATAAGCCCCCGCGGACGTTCCGCGGGGGCTTTCGTATTATCTTATTCCTTTTCGTCGAGTACGATTTTGTCGGATGCACTCTGCGTTGCTTCCATGTCGGAGAGCAGCGTTTCAATCGTGGAGGTGAGGTACTGTACCTTTGCCGCGTCCACGTTGAAGTTTAAGAACGTGTCCTCAGCGCTGTATGCAAGCTCGTGAAGCTTGTTTAAAGCGGTAACGAAAGAGGCGAAGTTCTTGCTCTTCTGCGCGTTTTTGAACTGATTTACGTCGTCCTTTATATACTTTATGAGCTCCTTCTGCGTTGCAAACTTTTCGGGACGCATCGCATAGGGCAGAAGGCGCTGCAAAAAGAGCGCGTTATTCGTGTTTATCGTATATACGTATCTTAATTTGTAGCCGTCCTCAAGCGGAAAGTCTATCTGAAACTGCTGGCCTATCATTTTTTTTATGTCTGCGCCGCCTAATTGACGAAGCGCCATTTCTGTAGCCATGCCGTCGAATGCGGCGTTGTCGAGTCTTACGTTATTGGGCATTTAAAAGCATCTCCTTTTACAGTATTATCAGAAGCGGATCACTAGGTAAACGGCAGCTATCGCTACGGAAACGAGCATCATGGGGAAGCCGATCTTTAAGAAGCTTATGAACGTTATCGGGTAACCCTCGCGCTTCGAAATACCGGAGAGCACGACGTTTGCCGACGCGCCGATGAGCGTACCGTTGCCGCCGAGGCATGCGCCCAGGGAGAGCGCCCACCAAAGAGGCATAACGTCCATGCCGCTTGCCTCCATCGTTATGATAACAGGTATCATAGTCGCAACGAAGGGAATATTGTCGAGTATCGCGGAAACTACCGCGGAAACGATAACGATGAGTATCATAGCTACTACCATTTCGCCGTGCGTTGCATCCATAAGGAAGTTTGCAAGTGCGGTGATAATGCCGACCTTCTCCATGCCGCCTACTACTACGAAGAGGCCTACGAAGAAAAGTATGGTCGGCCATTCGATGGAGCAGAGGATGTGCTCTACTTCCTGCTTGCCGATAATGAGCATTACTGCCGCTGCGGTAAGAGCGACTACCGACGAGCTTACGCCGATAGAGCCGTGGAGCACGAAGCCCGCAACTACGATGACGATCATAACAACGCTCTTGATAAAGAGAGGACGATCCTTAATCGCTTTTTTCTCGTCAAGCTGCATAACGCTTGACATAGCTTCTTCGGTCACCTTCATCTTGCGTCCGTACATAAACTTGAAGATGAGAATGAACACGACGAGTATAACTACTACTGCGGGCGTAAGGTTTACGATAAAGTCGCCGAACGAGAGGTTTGCCGCGCTGCCTATCATGATATTCGGCGGGTCGCCGATGAGCGTCGCCGTACCGCCGACGTTAGACGCGAGTATCTGCGTCATTAAGAACGGCACGGGGTTTATCTCAAGCATAGCGCATATAGTGAGCGTCATGGGACCGATGAGCAGTACGGTCGTTACGTTATCGAGAAGCGCCGAGAGCACCGCAGTAATGATAATGAATATTACCATGATGCGCCATGGCTTGCCCTTTGCAATCTTTGCCGATTTTATAGCAAGGAATTCAAACAGTCCCGATTCCTTGACTACTCCGACGAAGGTCATCATGCCGATGAGTACGCCCAGCGTGTTAAAGTCGATAAAGCCGAGACTTTCATTAAAGTCGATAATACCGAAGAAGATAAGGATTATCGCGCCGGCGATAGCCGCTGCGGCACGATGTATCTTTTCCGATACTATGGCGGCCATAACGAGAATAAACACGACGAGAGCAATGATTTGTGGTGTTGTCATTTTTATCCCCCTTAAAAATATATATTTTTTTATTTTGCAAAAATAAAATGGATTTTTACTTATTAAAAATAATATATCGTTATGAAAGAAGATAATCAACACTTTTTTGGCCATAAAAGTGAAAAAACGAGCTTTTCGTGATTTTAATCGAAAACCACCCGAAAAGCTCATGTTTTTTCTAAATAATTTATCAGGAAAAACCAAAGAATTTTTCTTATATTTTGTTCTCTCTCGCATAGTAGAAAAGATACTGTTGGGCAAGGCCGCAGTAAGGCGCGAACATAGCGGGGTCGAAATTGCGGCCGCCGTAGAATTTCAATATGGCCTTTTTTATCCACGTATCGACAGGGAAGGCGTCTACCTTGCCTGCGCCGAATAAAAGCACGCAGTTCGCCACCTTGTCGCCTACGCCGTTTATCTTTTTAAGCTCCTCGCGTCCTTCGAGCGCGTCCTTCGTCTTAAGCGATGAAAGGTCTACGTCGCCCGCGTTTATTTTATCAAGTGCGTCCTTTATATATTTAGCCCGAAAGCCGGCACGTATGACGCCTAAGTCGTCTGTAGACGCTTCGCTTAAGCGTTCGAGAGTGGGGAATGTATAGAACGCACGCCCGTCGGGGGCGAATATCTTCTCTCCGAAGTTTTCGCACAGCCGCTCGATTATGCCCTTTATGCGGGGGATATTATTGCTTTGCGAAATGATGAACGAGATAAGGCACTCGAACGTATCCTGATTTAAAACGCGGATGCCGCTGCCGAAGGCCGAGGCGGCGCGCATTATGTCGTCGTCGCGCGACAGCGCGTCTATGATCTTTTGATAATCTCGGTCAACATCGAAATATGCGCGCCATATCGCGTCGTACTCGCTTTTCGGCGCATGTATCAAAACGCCTTCGTCCGACTGCGTCACATGAAGATATTGCCCGAAAGCCACGCCCTCATATCCGCCGTTTGGCGACGGATCGAAGCGGAACGCCTGTCCGCATTCAAATATCTGCTTTATATCAAAATTTTGCGCGTTTTTTATAAGCGTTGCATCGTTCATAATTCATCACCCGATACGATTATACTCCGGATCGGTCACAAAATAAAGAGCTGCGCCGTATTATATAGCGAAGGCCGGAAGATCCGGACGAAAGAATTATATTTGCCGGAGGGATATACACTTATGAGTTGCAAAAACAACTGGCTTGACCAGAACAACGTGCTGTGGATATTTATAATAATCGTGATAATCTCTTATTTTTTTAACGACTGCGACTGAAGACGCGCGGTTTTGTAAGCGGCATGAGCATACGGTCCATGCCGCTTTATGTTTTCGTGGAGAATATAAGCTTTCGGAAACAGGGGCGTGTATTTGAAAAATGACGCATTTTTTGATATACTTAATTTAGTATAAATTACATTAACAACAAAACGGGGGCAAGATAAATGCTGTACGACCCGCATTTGGACGTATTTCTTCGCGTGGCAGAGCTTGGCAGTTTTTCAAAAGCGGCGGCCGCTGGTTTTATTACGCCGTCCGCCGTGATAAAGCAGATAAACCTTCTTGAAAGCGACCTCGGCGTTCGTCTGTTTGAACGGACGCACAGGGGGCTTAAGCTTACAAAAGCGGGAGAATCCTTAAAGGCGGACGCGCCAGAGATCATAAAGAAAAGCATGGAGGCTGCGCACAACGCAGTTTTGGCCATGGAGCATGAAACCGATATAATACGAATAGGAACGTCGCCTATGACGCCTGCCTGGGTGCTTATTGAGCTTTGGCCCAAGCTTTCCGTTCTTTTGCCTAAGCTGAAATTTCAGCTTGTGCCGTTTGACAATACGCCGCAGAATGCAAGGATGATTTTGAAAAACTTAGGAGAGAATATCGACGTGGTATCGGGCATTTTTGACGAGCGTCTGCTCGACTACAGAGAATGCAGCGGCATAGAGCTTTCAAGGGAAAAGCTTTGCGTTGCTTTCTCCGTAAATCATCCGCTTGCCGCAAAGAAACGTCTGTCTTTAAAGGATCTGTACGGCGAAGAGCTCATGATGCTTGCCCCGGGAAGCATGGGATGCATGGATGAGCTGAGAGAATACCTGAAAAGCAGGCATCCACAGATAAAGATCATCGACTTTCCGCTGTATAACACAGGAGTTTTCAACGAATGCGAAAACAAAGGCAGGCTGCTTATAACCGTAGAGCGATGGAAAACGGTGCATCCGCTGTTAAAAACGGTACGCATGGGGTGGAAATATGATATGTCTTACGGTCTTTTGTATTCAAGATCGCCCGACAGAAAGGTAACACAGTTCCTTAACGCAATAAAAGAGATAACGTAGTTTATACCTTTAGGTATAAGCTGTGTTCCGAAAAAAGACTCCTTTAGGAGTCTTTTTTTATTATAATCAAAATTGACAAAAGAATAAATAATTTTCAAGGAGGCTTTTTACAATGGAGTATGTAACGCTTTCAAACGGAATAAAAATGCCGATTTTGGGTTACGGTGTGTACCAAGTGACGAAAGACGAATGTGAGAGGTGTGTTCTCGATGCATTAAGGGCCGGTTATCGCAGCATTGATACGGCGCAAAGCTACTTCAACGAAGAAGAAGTCGGCTCTGCCATTGAAAAATCGGGCGTAAAGAGAGAGGATATTTTTTTGACTACGAAGGTATGGCTGGAGCATTACGGGTATGACGCCTGCAAAAGATCCGTTTCGGAGTCGCTTAAAAAACTAAAGACGGATTATATAGATCTGATGCTGCTTCATCAGCCGTTCTCCGATTATTACGGCGCATGGAGGGCGCTTGAGGATCTGTATGAAGAAGGCGTTCTGCGCGCTATAGGAGTCTCAAATTTTTATCCCGACAGACTTGTTGATATAGCGTCTTTTTCACGCATAAGTCCCATGGTAAATCAGGTTGAAACGCATCCGCACAACCAGCAGACGGAAGCGAACATTTGGATGGATAAATATGATATTCGCCACGAGGCTTGGGCGCCCTTCGGCGAGGGAAGAAACGGGCTTTTTGACGATCCGGTCCTTTCGGAAATAGGGGCGAAATATAATAAGACCACGGCGCAGGTGATTCTTCGATGGCACATTCAGCGCGGCATAATAGTTATCCCCAAGACAACGCATTATGACCGCATGGTGCAAAATCTTAATGTGTTCGATTTTTCACTTACGGGCGAGGATATGGCGAAGATAGCAGCGCTCGATAAGAAGCAGTCGTCTTTCTTTTCGCATTACGACCCCAATATGGTCGAGTGGTTCGTAAAAATGGTCGAGGAGAGAAAGAAGAACAAATTAAGTCAAAACGAAAAGAAGAATTGGTAAATAATTTTAAGGGGGAGGTACAATGAAAAGGTATGTATCAATAATAATTGCCGCGCTAGTTTTGGCGGCGGCATTGGTGGGATGCAGCAGCGTATCGGAAAATGAGAATAACGAAAACGAAGCAAATACCGGCGCCGCTGCGTCCGATGCGCTCATGATAGCCGAGCAAGGATATTTTTCGGCAGGCGGAACGGTGACCGAGCCTGTTGCCGGCGATTACGACGAAACCGTTAACTGGCAGGATCCCTCGCGCGCGGGTAATACCATGCACGTTGACCATGCCAACGTATTTTATCAGATAGCGGCTAACGATAACGGTAATCCTATCGTATATCTTCACGGCGCCGGTCAGTCGCGCATGGGCTGGATGACTACGCCCGACGGGCGCGAGGGTTGGTCAGACATTTTCTTAAAGAACGGACACAGCGCTTTTTTGGTCGATCAGCCGAGACGCGGCGAGGCGGGCAGCGTTTCTGAAGGCCCGGTGGATACTCTTGCGGGAGATCAGGCGTGGTACACGCATTTTCGGATAGGACGCATTGCTCCCGACAGATACGAGGGGTCGCAGTTTCCCGAGGGCGAGGAAGCTCAAGATCAGTTTTTCCGCCAGATGACGCCGAATACGGGCGAATACGATCAGGAAGTTATAACGGCGGCTATGAACGAGGTTTTAAAAAAAGCGTATGAGAAGACGGGCAATAAAGTTATTCTGATGACGCATTCTCAGGGCGGACTTATAGGATGGGATGTGGATCTCGATTACGTATCGGCGATAATAGCGATAGAGCCGGGATTTGCGCCGAGCGAAGCCATGACGCCCGAAAGCTATAATAAGTTTATGGATATGCAAGACAAGATACCGATAATCTTCTATTACGGCGACTATATAGATAACGGCCCCGAAGACATAGCCTCGACCCAATTTTGGCAGTGGTCGCGTCAGTCCTGCATTGATTTTGCCGAGGCGTACAATACTGCGGGCGGCGACGCTGCTGTAATAAACCTGCCTGACGAGGGAATATACGGCAACAGCCATTTTCTCTTCCAGGAGCTAAACAACGAAGAAACGGCGCAGCATATAGAGAATTGGCTGGGCAAACACGGGCTGAACTGACGTTCATATAGAGTTTGGAGGCGTGAAAATTGAAAAAATACATAAGCATTATTTTGGTGATCGCCGTAATGGCAATGACCTGTGCCTGCACAGCCCTCGGAGAGGGCGAAGCGGATGCGGGAATTTATTCAGACGTAGCGGCGGACGCATGGTATGCCGAAGCCGTAAAAACCCTTGGTGAAAACGGGATAATGAACGGCACGGGCGAGGGACTGTTTTCGCCCGGCGATATGTTTACGCGAGCACAGCTTGCAACGGTGCTCTACCGCATGGAGGGCGAGCCTCAAGTCACGGGTGAGGACGCCTTTACGGATACGAAAAGCGGTGAATGGTATTCCGACGCGGTGCTTTGGGCGTCGCAAAACAATGTTGTAAACGGTTACGGAGGCGGAGTCTTCGGCACGAACGACCCCGTAACGCAGGAGCAGCTTGTGGCGATGCTTTGGCGTATGAAGGGCAAGCCCACATCATCCGGTACGGCGGACGATGCCTCGTCGTGGGCTGCAGACGCAGTAAAATGGGTGCGTACGAACGGATTGGCTGACGGCGCGGAGCTTGGTTTTTCGCCTAAAAGCACGGCAGTTCGCGCACAGGTGGCCGTTATATGCCAAAGATATATGGCGCTTGAGGATACGAACGGCGACAAAAACGACGTGCTTATTATATATTTCAGCGCTGCAAATACGAAAGATCCTGACGCTGTAAGTGCGGCCACGCCTCTCGTTGACGGGCAGGGGGCAACAGAATGGATGGCGAACACCATCGCGGATGCCACGGGAGGCGATATCGTAAAGATAGTTCCGTCAGAGGATTATCCGCTTTCATATAATGACCTTGCCGATCATGCAAAGAGTGAAGCGGACAATGATGCAAGACCGGCGATCGAGCCGTTACAGACAGATCCTGCATCGTATAAGACCGTGTATATAGGATATCCCATATGGTGGTATACCATGCCAAAGGTGATGGAGACGTTTTTTGATACGTACGACCTTTCGGGTGTTACGATAATCCCGTTTAACACGCATGAGGGAAGCCGCGACGGCGGCACCTACGACATGATAAAACAGCGCGAGCCCAATGCCGCTGTGCTTGAAGGGCTTGCCGTAAGAGGCGACAACGCGGGAACGGACAGCGCAGAAAAAACCGTAACCGATTGGATAGAGGCTGTTCATTCGTAATGATTTGCACTATAACGGCAAAATAACGCACGGGCGGGGTCTGTCCCAAAATTTGTGTAAAGTCCGAAGCATGGTGTAAAACAGAGCAAAAATAATATATTGCGGGAGGGCGGATTATTCCGGCCTCCCTTTCTTGCAGTATAAGCGGGAACGGAATGCATGTCAAGGGCGGCGG